>WGAH01000799.1 GCA_015489145.1 Deltaproteobacteria bacterium | reverse complement strand
CCTCTGGGGCTGGCGGGAGGGTAGCGCGGCACGGCTGCGGGCGCGTCGCGCGCCGGGTCGGGATAGACTCGTCGTTTCCCGCTCCCGGAGGGGCTCCATGGGCATCCTCACCGTCATCGCGATGGGCGGAAACGCCATCCTCGACCCGAACCTGCCGCCGACCATCGAGAACCAGTACGCCGTCACGGCCCGGGCGATGGTGCACGTGGCCGACTACATCGAGCAGGGCACCATCGACGACCGCATCGTGCTCACCCACGGCAACGGCCCGCAGGTGGGCTTCAACGCCCTGCGCCACGAGCTGACCCGGGACATCATCCAGGACGCCCCCCTCGACAGCCTGGTCGCCGACACCCAGGGCAGCATCGGCTACCTGATCCAGCGCGCGCTCCGCGAGGAGCTGCGCATGCGGGAGATGCCCTACACCGTGGTCACGGTGGTCACCGAGGTCGAGGTCAACCCCGACGACCACGCCTTCCAGGAGCCGACCAAGCCCATCGGCCGCTTCTACACCGAGGACGAGGCGAAGAAGCTCGCCGCCGAGCGCGGCTGGCGCATGGTCGAGGACGCCCACCGGGGCTGGCGGCGGGTGGTGCCCTCGCCGGCGCCGGTACGCATCGTGCAGCTCGACGCCATCGCCGAGCTGACCCGCGCCGGCCGCATCGTCGTGTGCTGCGGAGGCGGCGGCATCCCCATCGTCCGCCGGCCGGACGGCTCGATTCGCGGCATCGAGGGCGTCATCGACAAGGACCGCGCCAGCGCGCTCCTCGGCGTCCGCATGGGCGCCCGCCGCCTCATCATCACCACCGGCGTGGACGGGGTCTACACCGGCTTCGGCACGCCCGAGGCGAAGCTCCTGCCCGAGCTCACCCTCGCCGAGCTCGAGCGCCTCATCGACGCCGGCGAGTTCCCCCCGGGCAGCATGGGCCCCAAGGCCAAGGCCGCCAGCCGCTTCCTCCGCCACGGCGGCGAGGAGGTCTTCATCTGCAAGCCCGACCAGCTCGTCGACGCGTTGGAGCGCCGCACGGGAACGCGCATCGTGCGCGGCTGAGCACCGGCGGAAGGAGCGCCGGCTTTCGGCCGGCATCGGCGCGGGCGCGGGGTGATCCCCGAGGAGCCACGCGAAGGCGGCGGCCGTCCCTCGGGGTGAGGGAGGGCCGCCGCGGGCTGCTGGATTTCGGAGGCGCGGGGGCTAGTTGGCCTCACCCTCCTTGCCGTAGCGCTCCTCGTAGAACTTGCGGATGCGCTCCCGCTCCTCCTTGCTGAGGCCCTGCTTCCAGCGGTGGAGGTCCTGCTTCATGACCTCGTCGGTCACGCCGGGCAGCAGCTCCTCGGCCTCGGGCACGAACTCGTTGTAGAAGCGGTCGGCCACCTCGAAGAAGCCGTGCCACTGCGTGTAGTCGGGGCCCATCATCGCCGCGCCGTGGCGGGCGCGCCGGCCCTCGTGGTGCCACAGGTAGAAGAAGGTCCACTCGATCTTGTCGTCGAAGGGGTCCGGCGTGATCTTGCCCGCCTCGCGGAGCTTGCCCATGATCTCCTTGGCCGGCTTGCCGAACTTCTCGTTGTAGAGCGTGACGGCGCCGTCGAACTGGGTGTAGAAGGCGTCGACGAAGGGCGCGGCGTGGCAGTTCCCGCACACGTCCTTCATGTTGTTGCGCTTCTGCTCCCAGTTCTCGAGCTTCTTGCTCACGACGGGGCGCAGGGTCCAGGAGATGCGCTCGCCCGGGTCGTGGGTGACGCCCTGGGTGGGGGTGGCGCTCATGTGGCAGGTCGCGCAGGTGGGGGCGGCGCTGTAGTCCACGCCGACGACCCAGCTCTTGCCGTCGAGGTTCATCTTGTCCTCGTTGGCGGCGAAGGCGATGCCGTGCTTGCTCTCCTCGTAGATCTCCTTCTGGGGGTGATCCGGGCCGAGGTGGCACTTGCCGCAGTTGTCCGGGTGGCGGGCCACCGCGGCGCTGAACAGGTGGCGGCTGTGGCAGGCCGAGCAGGAGCCGCGCGAGCCGTCGGGGTTCAGGCGGCCGATGCCGGTGTTGGGCCAGGTCGTCGGGTCGAGGGAGCCGTCCTCCTGGACGAGGACCTGGGAGCCGTGGCACTGCTTGCAGCCGTTGATCGCGGCCTGGGGCCCCTCGATGATCTCGCCGAGCACGTTGTCGAGGGAGCCGAGGATCTCGCCGGCCTTGGCGTGGTGGCTCGCCTGGAACTCCTTGCTCTCCTTCTCGTGGCAGCGGGCGCAGTCGTTGGGCGAGACGATGACGGCGATGGTGAAGCCGTTGTGGTCCATCGCGTCCTTGTCGGTCTTCTCGGCCTTGTGGCACTCGTAGCAGCCGACGCCCTTGGCGGCGTGGGTGGACTTCTTCCACTCCTCGATGGCGGCGGTGCCCACCTTGGCGGCGGTGTGGCACTCGACGCAGGCCTTGGACTCGGCGCCGAGGTCGGCGGCGGCGGGTTCCTCGGTCGGGGCGGCGTGGCCGGCGCAACCGGCGGCGAGCATCAACAGGCGAACGGTGGCGAGCATGGGCTCCTCCTCAGAGGCGGATGTCGGTGGTCAGGAAGAAAAGCTGCTCGTTCTGGAGCTTGTTCGACGCGATGCCGCGGATTTCGCCCATCGCCTCGCCCGGCATGAAGATGCCGTACAGCGCGTCGACCTTGACGCCCTTGGCGACCTTGCCCACCACCTTGAGGTCGACCTCGTTGCCGAAGTCCGTGGCGTTGGTGGTGTCCATCGCGCGGAAGTTGTGGACGTTCGCGCTCACCTTGAGGCCGTCGGCCGGCACGGCGCTCAGCACGCCGCCGAGGTCCATGAGGCCGCGGAAGCCGGTGTGGGGACCGATGGCGAGGAAGAAGTCCATCTCGCCGTAGAACTTGTGGTTCGTGGCGTACATGGTGTCGAAGGTGCCCTGCGGGGTGCCGTCGCCGCTGAGCGCCTCGGCCCGGAGGTGCAGCCCGGGCTTGCCGGTGGTGTCGGCGGTGCCGCCGAAGTTCGCGGCGGCCATCCAGGCCTGGACGGACTTGTTGGACTCCTTGCCGATCTGGCCGTAGCCCTCGAGGGTGTAGTCCAGGGCGCCTTCCTTGCCGGTGAAGTGGACGCCGAAGGTGTGGCGGGTGTCCGGGTCGAGGGTGCGGCCGAGGGCGACCACGTCGAGCTGGTGGGCGTCGTCGAGGTTCCAGGCGAGCTGCGCGCCGCCGAGGAGCTGCTTCATGTCGGCGGACAGGCTGGCGGCGAAGGCGGTGAAGGTGTAGGCGTCGCCCTTGCGGTCGAAGCGCACGGCGTCGAAGGAGCGGGCCTGCTGGGTCCACCCGACGTTGCCGATGAGCCGGTGGTTGTTGAAGATGATCTCCTGGCGGCCGAGGCGAAGGGTGCTGCCGCCGCCGAGCGAGACCTGGCCCCAGGCCTCGTGGAAGTCGAGGCCGTCGGCGCTGAAGTCCTTGAGGGTGTCGGCCTCGCTGCCCCAGGCGCGCACGTCCTGGATCGCGACGTGGAAGGTGGCGTCGTCCTTGGTGCGCTGGAGGGTGACCCCGAGGCGGGCGCGCTGGTTCACCTCGCTGGTGGAGACGCCGTCGACGAAGTCCTGGCCGGTGGTGAGGTAGAGGCGGTCGCGGACCTGCCCGTCGACGGTGGTCTTGATGGCGGGCGTGTCGTCTCCGGCGTGGGCGGCGGGAGCGAGCAGGGCGAGGAAGAGGGGCAGCATCGGGTTCCTCCAGCGGGTGCGCGGGGCGCGTTCGAATGGGTGGTCGCCGGGGTTCGGCGCTCGACCGGGTTCTACGCGACCGTCTCATGGTCGTGGTTGACCGCGGTCAAGCGAACCGACCGCGAGGATACCGGAAGCTGATCCGGATCGGTTTCCCCGCGGGCCGGCGCACCGCCGGCAGGCCGGCGGCGCCGGCGCTTCAGCGGGGGCCCACCACCTGGTCGAGGGCGCGGGCGTCCAGGACGCGCACGAGGTTGTCCTCGACCTCGATGACGCCGCGCTTCTTGAGGCTCGCCAGCGCGCGGGACAGGCTCTCGGGCTTGAGGCCGAGGTAGTTGGCGATGTCCTTCTTGGCGGCGGGCAGGACGATCTCGGGGGTCTCGGCCGGGTCGTGCACGCAGCCCCGGGCCAGGCCCTGGAGGTAGGCGGCCACCCGGCTGGTGGCGCCGAGGTGGCCCTGGCGGGCGATGGCTTCGGTGAGCAGGCGCAGGCGCTTCATCGCCGCGCCGAGCATGCGGAGGGGGAAGTGGGGGTCCTGCTGCACGAGCTTGAGCAGGGTGGCTCGCGGGATGACCACCAGGGTGCTGGCGTCGTTGCAGATGCCCCGGGCCGGGAAGGGGCGGCCGACCATCACCGGCATCTCGGCGACGGTGGTCGGGGCGAGGGCGATGTGCAGCACGCGCTCCTCGCCGCCCGGGAGGGGGCGGACGATGCGAAGGGAGCCGGAGACCACGCAGAACAGGGCCTCGGCGGACTCGCCCGCCTCGAAGACGACCTCGTCGCGGGCGTAGGACCGCAGGGTGGCCTGCTGGGCGAGGGCGTGGAACTCGTCCCCGGTGAGCTGCTCGAACAGGGGCAGCCGGTGCAGGTGGTGCTCGATGGCGCCGGGCCGAGGGTGAAGGGTACGCACGGAGGAGCCGGGGCGGGAGGAAGACCTGCTCGGCATAGCGCTCCTCCAGGGGGGCGTCACGGGTTTTCGGCACCCGCGGCAGGCGGGATCAGGAAAGCTGGGGATCGCCCGACATGGCGAAGGCCATCCGTTCCGGGTCCGGCGGCCACGCGGCCTTCAGGTCGCGGGCGATGGCGAGGAGCGCGTCGCGCTCGTCGGCGGGGAAGCCGCCCTCGTCGTGGGCCCGCGCCTCGGCCTCCAGGGCGTCGAGGGCGTCGGGGGGAAGCATGCGCGCGGCCATCGGGTAGAGGATCCGGTCCTCCTTCGCGATGTGGTTGCGGAGGAGGTTGATGAAGTCGAAGGCGTGGCGCGCGAAGTCGGCGAGCTCCGGCCCCGTGATCGCCGTGCGGCCCTCGGCGGCGGCGGCCATGCCGCCGACGTGGGCGCGGCCCATGTCGTGCTCCTGGAGCATGACGGCGATGGGGCCGGCCTCGGTCGGGAAGCCGTGCTCGCCCATGCGGACGAAGAGCATGTCTTCTTCCTTGCCGTGGTGGAAGCGGTCGGCGTAGCCGCGGACGAAGCGCACGTAGCGGCGGGCCGCCTCGGCGTCGGCGGCCTCCGCCTCGCGAGCCTGCATCACGAAGCTCTCGAGGGAGCCGAGCACCTCGAGGATGAGCTGGTGTTCCTTCATGAGGCGGTCGATCACGGCGGGCATGGCGGCTCCGGTTGGGGGGAATCGAGCGAGAGGGCGGCGCCGGGACAGGCGGGCACGCAGTCTCCACAACCCGTGCACCGGCCGGGGTGGAGGGTGGGCACCTGTCCCGGCGGCACGGTCAGGGCGCGCTCCCCGCAGGCGTCGGCGCAGGCGGTGCACACCACCCCCAGCCGGCCCAGGCAACGCGAGGCGTCGAGGGCCAGCGGGGCGGTGGGGCGCACGCGCCCGCGCAGCAGGGCTCGCCGGGAGAGGTTCACTCCGCGGTGTTCTCCACGAGCAGCGGCGCGTCGGTCTGCGGCACGTGGCACATCGTGCAGGCGTAGCGCGCGCCCTCGATCTGGCTCGTGTCCGGCGGGGTGCCGGCGCGCCAGTCGGTGTAGTGGCTCTCGGGGATCGCCGTGGGCACGCCCTTCGCCGGCGCCTGGCCGATGCGATCCGGCGCGTGGTGGCAGCCGAGGCAGGCGTTGCTGTCGAGGGTGATCGGCACGAGCCCGTCGAGGCTGTGCGGGATGAGGGGCGGCGCCTCGGGGGTGACCCGCGGCAGCGGCTCGTTGGTTCCGGGCGCTCCGCCCTTCGCGTGGGCCGGCGTCGGCTTGGGGGTGTCGAAGACGCTGGTCTTCGAGAGGCCCAGGTCGGTGTCGGCGGTGCCCGCGGGCGCCGGCTGGGCGGCGCCGGCGGCGGGAGCCTCGGGCGGGGCGGTCTCCTGGGTGGCGGTGCCGCAGGCGAGCAGGCCCAGGGTGAGGACGAGGGTGGTAGGGGTGTTCATGGGAGTCCTCCGCTTCAGGCCTTGGTGACGCGCACGGCGGCCTTCTTGAAGTCGGTCTGCTTGGACAGGGGGCAGGTGGCGTCGAGGGTGACCTTGTTGATCAGCACCGACTCGTCGAAGAAGGGCACGAAGACGTAGCCCTTGGGCGGGCGGTTGCGGCCCTGGGTCTCGACGACGGCCTCGACCTTGCCCCGGCGCGACTCGATGAGGGCCACGTCGCCGCGGGCGAGGCCGCGGGCCTTGGCGTCCTCCGGGTGCATGAAGGCGACGGCCTGGGGCACGGCCCGGTGCAGCTCGGGCACGCGCCGGGTCATGGTGCCGGTGTGCCAGTGCTCGAGCACGCGGCCGGTGGCGAGGTTGAGGTCGTAGTGCTCGTCGGGCAGCTCGGCCGGGGTGGCGTAGGGCCGGAAGAAGATCTTGGCCTTGTCGGTCAGCGGCTTCTTCTCGGGGTCCTTGACGCCCTTCAGGTCGCCCGAGGGGATCGCCTTGAGCGCCCCGCCGTAGAACTGGATGCCGTTCTTGGCGTAGGGGTCGTACTTGCTGTTGAACCGCCACTTCGTCTCCTTGCCGTCGACGACGGGCCAGCGGAGGCCGCGCACGTCCGGGGCGAAGTAGAGATCGAAGGGCGCGAGGTCGTGGGCGTGCCCACGGCCGAAGCTGGCGTACTCCTCGAACAGGGCCTTTTCCGGGAACCAGCCGTCACCGAGCTTTTCGGCGACGTGGTTCTCGGCCTGGCCGCTGCCGTCGTCGAAGGTCGCGACCGGGTCGGGCCAGGGGAAGTTCTTCTTGTTGTCCGGGGTGGCGAACAGCACCTCGTAGAGCGTCTGGTCGGGGCGGTAGCCCATCTTCTGGGCCTCCTCGAGCACGCTCGGCAGCTTGCCGTCCTCGAATCCCTCGGCCTTGAGCCCGGGCACCGGGGCCTCGCCCCACACCTCGGCGAGGGTGAAGCGCTTGGAGAACTCGAGGGTCTGCCACAGGTCGGCCATCGCCTCGCCGGGGGGGCGCACCTGCTGCCGCCACATCTGGGTGCGGCGCTCGGCGTTGCCGTAGGCGCCCCACTTCTCGAAGATCATGGCCGCGGGCAGGATCAGGTCGGCCACCTTGGCGGAGACGGTGGGGTAGCCGTCGCTGACGACGATGAAGTTGTCCATCTCGCGGGCGGCCTTGAGCCAGTGGTTGGCGTTGGCGGTGGCCTGGAAGGGGTTGTTGACCTGCACCCACAGCCACTTGACCTTGCCGTCCTCGAGGTCGCGGAGGATCTGGGTGATGTGGCTGCCGACCTTGGGGTTGATCGTCTTCGCCGGCAGCTTCCAGATCTTCTCGGCGCGCTCGCGGTGCTTGGGGTTGGCGACCACCATGTCGGCGGGCAGCCGGTGGGCGAAGGTGCCGACCTCGCGGGCGGTGCCGCAGGCCGAGGGCTGGCCGGTGAGCGAGAAGGCGCCGTCGCCGGGCTTCGCGTAGCGGCCCATCAGCAGGTGGACGGCGTAGATGCCCTCGTTGACCCAGCTCCCGCGGACGTGCTGGTTGAAGCCCATCGTCCAGAAGCTCACGATCTTGCGGGAGCGGTCGCAGTAGAGGTCGGCGAGCTGCTGGAGCTTCTTCTTGAAGGCCTCGATGTCCTCGTCCGGGTCGCCCTTGGCGAGCTCGGCGGTGAAGTCGAGGGTGTAGGGCTCGACGGCGCGCCGGAAGTCCTCGAAGTCGATGCTCCAGTGGGCGGTCGGCTTCTTCTGGGACTTCTGCTCGACCTGCTCGCCCTCCTTGCGGCCCTGGGCGATCGCCTCGTAGCGGTCGAGGGTGACGAGGTTCTGCCGGGCGAGGGTGTCCTTCTCGGCGGGGAAGGCGTGGGCCCCGTCGGGACGCATGCCGTAGCCGATGTCGGTGGGGCCGGTCGCGAAGATGCAGTGCTTCTCGACGAAGGCCTTGTCCATCACGCCGCGGCGGAGGATCTCGCGGCTGAGGAAGTTCTCGATGGCGAGGTCGGTGTTCGGCTTGAAGACGATCTCGAGGTCGGCGCCGTCGCTGGTGCGGTTGGACACGGTGGTCAGGTTGACGACCTTGACCTTGTCCGGGGCGCTGCGCTTGCGGTCGAGCACCCGGGTCCAGAGGATCGGGTGGCACTCGGCCATGTTGCTGCCCCAGGTCACCACGGTGTCGGTGGCCTCGATGTCCTCGTAGTTGCCCGCCGGTTCGTCGATGCCGAAGGTCTGGATGAAGCCGACGACGGCCGAGGCCATGCAGTGCCGGGCGTTCGGGTCGATGTTGTTGCTGCGGAAGCCGGCCTTGACGAGCTTGGCGGAGGCGTAGCCCTCCTGCACCGTGTACTGCCCGCTGCCGAGGATGGCGACGCCGGTGGGGCCCTTCTCCTTGAGGGCCTTCTTGGCCTGCTCGGCCATGACCTCGAAGGCCTTGTCCCAGGAAACCGGGGTGAAGCGGCCCTTCTTGTCGAACTTGCCGTCCTTCATGCGGAGCAGCGGCCGGGTGAGCCGGTCGCGCCCGTAGAGGATGCGGCTGTTGAAGAAGCCCTTGACGCAGCACAGGCCGCGGTTGACGGGGGCCTTGGGGTCGCCCTTGGTGGCGACGACCTTGCCGTCCTTCGTGCCGACGAGGATGCCGCAGCCGGTGCCGCAGAAGCGGCAGACGCCGCGGTCCCAGCGAACGCCGGCCTCGTCCGCGGCGGAGGCGTCGCCCTCGGCGCGGGCGCGGGGTGAGAGGGTGATGCCGGCGGCGGCGGCGGCGCTCGCCGCGAGGCTGGCCTTGAGCAGGTCGCGTCGGCTGGTGGCCATGGTGCTCCTCGGTGGTGCTTGGAGGGGAGGTTCAGTCGCGGAGGAAGGCGGGCACCGGGTCGGTGGGCGGCGCCTCCCGCCGTTCGAGGACGTGGTGTTCGACGAGGTGGGTGGCGAGGACGTCCCGGAGGCCCTCGATGGCGGAGACGCGGTCCACGCCGTCGTGCTCGGTGGCGCTCTCGACCGTGCAGACGAGGCGGTCGCCCTCGACGTGGTGGACCTCGACGCCGGGCAGGGCGGCGACGGCGGCGGCGACGGCCTCGGCCCGGCCGGCGCGGGCGTCGATGAGGATGGAGGCGATCTGCATGGACCGGGTTTCCTTGCGTGGACGGGCTTCGACTCGCTGGCGCGTTCGGGTCGTTTCTTGGCCCGGCAGGATCGGGCATGCCTTGACCGCGGTCAACCGGGGCCGCTTCCGGACCTGCGCTGGCGCAGGGTCTGGGGGGCGGCTTCTCCGCTGGGGCGCGGGGCCCCGCACCGGGCGGAAAGGCGCGCTCGCCCGGGGGGATCGGGGACGCTACGACGGGCCGTCGGAGAAGCGGTCGGCGTGGCGGCGGTAGAAGTCCCGCAGGATCGGCGGCTGCTCCAGCAGCAGCTCGCCGTCGGGGCGGGTGAAGACCTGGGTGGTGTGGCCCCGGGCGAGGAGCTCGCCGTCGCGGCGAGCCTCGTAGCTCAGGTCGATGCGGGCGGCCTCCTGGCGGTGGAGGCGCGCGAGGATCTCGAGGATCTCGCCGTGGCGGGCGGGCCGGGCGTAGTCGATGCAGGCGTGAACCACCGGGGCGACCAGGCCGGCTTCCACGAGCTGGGCGTAGCCGAGCCCGAAGGCGCGGCCGAGGGCTTCCCGACCGACCTCGAACCAGGCGAGGTAGTGGCCGTGCCAGGCGATTCCGAGGCTGTCCACCTCGTGAAAGCGCACGCGCAGCTCGGTGGTGTGGGCGATCCACGGGGTGCGCGGCGGGTGGCCGCGGCGGGGCCTCACGGCGCCTCCCCGGCCGCGAGGAGCGCGGCGCGGGCCGCGCCGGGGCGGGCCTCGTCGGGGGCGTCCACCGCCAGGGCGACCAGCGCCTCTGCCAACCCGAGGGCGACGAGGCGGCGCGCCTCGGCCTCGGCCTCCTCCATCGGGCCGACGAGGACGAGCTGCGGCCCGCGCAGGTCCCAGAGGATCGCCGCCTCCGCCGCCGGGGCGCCGGGGATCGTGTAGATGAAGTCGAGGCGCGAGGCCTGGGCCGGGCCGCGCTCGACCAGGCGGCGGTGGTAGCGCAGGTCGGTGGCGCGGCAGCCGGCGGGCGAGGCGAGGACGAGGCCGGTGCCGTCGGGGAAGGGGGCGCCGTGGGCGGCGCGCAGGTCGCGCACCGCGAGCAGGCCCAGGCGGACGTAGCGGTTGAGGCGGCGGAAGCGCTCGGGGGCGTCGGGCCAGGCCTCCCGCCAGCGCAGGGGGCCCGGCGGGATCGCGACCTCGGCGGTGGCGAGGCGGCGGACGGGGCGGCGCGGGGCGTCCTCCGGGCCGGGCTCCGTCGCCACGACGAGGGCGGCGTTCGCCCCGCCGAAGGCCGAGTTGGTGGACAGGCCCACCGCGGGCGGCCGGCGGTCGGGCGGGCCGAGGCGCAGGCCCAGCTCCGGGTCGACCGCGGGCGGCGGCGGCGGGACCGCGCCGTCGGCCAGGGCGCGGGTGAGCACGGCGGCCTCGACGGCGCCGGCGGCTCCGAGGGTGTGGCCGACCACCTGCTTGACGTCGTGGAGGGCCAGGGGGCGGTCACCGAAGACGGCGCGCAGCGCCCGGGCCTCCATCGCGTCGTTGAACACGGTGCCGGTGCCGTGGACGCTGACGAGGTCCACGGCGTCGGGGGAGAGGCTGGCGGCGGCGAGGGCGGCCCCCATCGCGGCGGCGGCTCCCCGGCCCTCCCGGTGGGGCGCGGACATGTGGAAGGCGTCGTCGGCCAGGCCGATCCCCCGCAGCCAGGCCAGGGGCGGCGCGGCGGCGAGGTCGCCGCGGTCGAGAACCAGGGCGGCGGCGCCCTCGCCGAGGACGAGGCCGTCGCGGTCGGCGGCGAAGGGGCGCGTGCCGCGGCGGGACAGGGCGCCGAGGCCGGCGAAGCCGGCGTGGACGAAGACCGACAGGGCGTCGAAGCCGGCGACGACGACGGCTTCGACCCGATCCTCCGCCAGCCAGCCGGCGGCGACGGCGAAGGCGGCGGTGCTCGACGCGCAGGCCACCGAGACGGTGGCGGTGGGGGCGAGGCCGAGTTCCCGGGCCACGTCGCGCACGGGGCCGTCGCGGCTCGGCTCGGGGCCGGCCTCCTCGCCGGCGAGCACGGCCCGGTGCCAGCGCTCCCAGGGGCCGCTGATGTCGCCGCTGGTGGTGCCGGCGACGAGGCCCACCCGGGTGCCGGCGGGCAGGGCGGCGCGCGCGAGGGCCTCGGCGACGACCGTTCGCAGCAGCGCGTGGGCGGGGCGCTCCCGGTCGAGGTCGGCCACCGGCGCGCACAGGGCCGGGTCGAGGCCGTCGGCGGGGTACGGGGGAACGGGCCGGAAGGCCGGGCGGCGGCGTTGGAGGCGGTCGAGGATCGCGGCGGCGCCGCGGCCGGCGGCGGTCCAGGTGCTCGTGGCGCGAAGGGCGAGGTTCACGGCTGGGCCCCGGTGGGCTGGCGGGGCGCGACCTCCCCGATCCCGACCAGGGAGAGCCCGCGCTCCCGGAAGTCGCGCAAGATAACGGGGAGCAGGGCGGCGGTGCGGGGGCGGGCGTCGTGGAGCAGCAGGATG
>WGAH01000798.1 GCA_015489145.1 Deltaproteobacteria bacterium | reverse complement strand
CTCGCGGCGCTGGCCGCCGAGGGCATCCGGCCAGGAGGAGAAGGTCGATGAAGCCGACGAATCCACCGGACACCGCGATTCCCGAACGCCTCGCGAGCCTGCGCGCCCGCATCGCCGCGGCCTGCCGCCGGGCGGGCCGGGACCCGGCCTCGGTGCGCCTGCTCGCCGCCTCCAAGACCATGCCCCCGGAGCGGGTGGTGGAGGCCTTCGAGGCCGGCCAGCGCCTGTTCGGCGAGAACCGGGCCCAGGAGCTGCGCGACAAGCGCGCCGCCGTCGACCGCATCCTGGCGGAGCGGGGCATCGGGGACCGGCCGGAGTGGCACTTCATCGGCCACCTCCAGCGCAACAAGGCCCGCATCGTCGCGCCGATCGCCGGCATGGTCCACGCCGTCGACGGCCTGGAGCTCGCCCGGGAGCTCGGGCGGCGGGCGGCGCGAGCCGGCACGGCCCCCCTGCCGGTCCTCGTCGAGGTCAACCTCGCCGGCGAGGCCACCAAGGCCGGCGTCGCCCCCGCCGAGGCCCTCGACCTCTGCCGCGCCGTCGCCGCCGTCGACGGCCTGGCCCTCCGCGGCCTCATGGCGATCCCCCCGCGGGTCGAGCGCCCCGAGGATGCCCGCCCCTGGTTCCGGCGCCTCGCCGAGCTGGCGGCCCGGGGCCGGGCGGAGGGCCTGCCCCTCGTCGAGCTGTCGATGGGCATGAGCGCCGACTTCGAGGCCGCCATCGCCGAGGGCGCGACGATCGTCCGCGTCGGAACGGCATTGTTCGGCCCCCGCCCCGCGAATTGAACCCGGGGGCTTGACGCTCCGGCGACGGTGATTTCCCTTTCTGCGGCTCCGGGAGGAAGGCCCGAACGAGGCGGCGGTGGCCGCCGGGACCTCCCCCCGGGAACGCAGAGACGCAAGACCGCTCCGCCGCGCGGGGCGGCAAGGAGGGAACCATGCTCGTTCACTGGACGGACTTCGGACCCGAACTCGACGAGTTCGAGCGCATCTTCCGCGACTTCGACCGCCTGTTCAACGCCAGCACCCAGCCGATGGAGATGGCGCCGCGCTTCGACGTCACCGAGGAGGACGACGCCTGGACGGTGCACGCCCTGGTCCCGGGCCTCGGCCCCGAGGACATCGAGGTGTCGGTGAAGGGCGACGTGCTCACCATCTCCGGCCGGCGCACCGTCGAGGTGCCCGAGGGCGCCCGCGCCCTGCGCCGCGAGCGGCCCACCCTGGCCTTCTCCCGCTCGCTGACCCTCGGCGCCGACGTCGACCCGGACGGCATCACCGCCACGGTCAAGCACGGCGTGCTGCGCCTCCGCCTGCCGAAGCGCCCGGAGCGCAAGCCCCGCATGATCACCGTGACCGCCGAGTGATCCGCCGTCCCACGCACCCGAATCCCACGAGATCAGGAGGTCAACCATGGACACCAGCGTTCAGACCCGGCAGCAGCACGCGAACGGAGACCTGCCCGTCGTCAGCCCCCCGGTCGACATCTACGAGATCACCGGCGAGGACCGCCAGGGCCTCGCGCTCGTCGCCGACGTGCCCGGCGCCCGCGCCGACGGCCTGACCGTCCGCCTCGACCCGGGCCGCAACGGCCACGACGTGCTGTTCATCGAGGCGCTGGCCAGCGCCGGCGAGGGCGAGCAGGCGCGCAGCTTCCGCTACCGCCGCGCCTTCGTGCTCAACGAGCGCGTCGACCAGGACAACATCCGCGCGGAGCTGCGGCACGGCGAGCTGCGCATCGAGCTCCCCCGCGCCGCCGAGATGCGGAGCCGCCGCATCGAGGTGGTGGAGGGCTGATTCCCTCCGCGTCCGCGGCCCCGTCCGGGCGCGTCCCGGGCGGGGTTTCGCGCGTCAGCGCCGGCGCCGCGCCTCGACCCCGTCGAGGATCACGGCCTCCATCGCGTCCCACGAGGAGTAGCCGACGTTGCCCATCACCAGGCGCATCTCCGGGTCGACGATCAGCCACACGGGAAAGCCGTAGGACTCGCCGGTGGTCGCCTCGATGAAGTCCGGGAACAGGGCGGTGGCGTAACCGCGATCCGCGAGGACCGGGTCGGTGAGGCCGTAGGTGTCGATCCACTCGGCGACGAGCTCCTCGGAGGGGGTGCTCCACGAGTCGCTGATGCCGTTGCCCATCAGCGTGATCACCCGCACCGGGATGCCCTGGGCGCGCATGCGGTTCACGAACTCCGGTTCCGCCTCGGCCATGCTCCGGCAGGGCCCGCAGTCGGACTGCGAGGAGTCGAGCACCAGCCAGGACCCGTAGAAGTCCCACAGGTCGACCTGCTCGCCACAGGCGTCGCGCAGGCGCACGTTCGGCACCACGTCGCCGACGGCGAGGGTGTAGTCGAGCTCGAGATCGCCCGGATCCTCGCACTCCCAGCCGCAGGCGTAGGGCTCGGCCCGAGGCGCCCAGGGGTCGTCGAGGAGCAGGTCCGGGTCGGTCCACCAGGCCAGGCTGCCCGTGGCGGCCAGGGTCATCGTGCCGCCGGAATCCAGGTCGTAGGTGGAGTCCCAGCCCACGGGCACCGAGGTGCCGTCGCCCGAGAGCGTCTCGAGGACGGTGAGGTCGCCGAGCCGGCCCTGGTCGCGGCCCGTGCGGTACAGCGTGCCGTCGGCGCCGACCCCCCACCACTCGACCCGCTCCTCCTCGACCGAGCCGAAGACCGCCTCGTAGCAGTCGGCCCCCTCGGTCATCACCGCGGTGCCGCGCACGATGAGGTCGCACTCCGGGCAGAGGAAGTCCGAGTCGAGGACCTGCTCGCCCTCGAAGGTGCGGCTGTAGGCGCAGTCCGCGTAGCCGGCCGCCGCCGCCTCCTCGTCGAAGCTCAGCGACCAGGTGACCTCGGCCGACAGGCGAATGCCCTCGACCTGGGTCGTCTCGCCGTCCTCCCCGGTGGCGCAGGCCTGCTGCAGGGGCGGCAGCTCGCCGGTGTCGCCGGAGTCCGCCGCGCCGCCGTCGCCCGCGCCGCCCGAATCCCCGCCGCCCGAGCTGTCGTCGAGCGATCCGCCACCGCCGAGGAAACCGCTGTCCGCCCCCTTGCCGCCGCAACCCGCCAGCGGGAGCGCCGCGACGAGCACCGTCCCCCCGATCGTCCACCGTCCGTTCCAGCCCACGCGGTCCTCCCGGGAGCCCCGTCCTCCGCGCTGCCGACCCGGCGCGCGGTCGGAGCCCCGCCCAGGCGTTATAGCCCGGGCTCCGCGCCGCGCTCGCCCGGCGCCGGTCCGGGCGGCGGCAACGAGGGAGGTGCCCATGGCTTCGTCGTCCGCCACCACGCCCATCGTCGAGTGCGTGCCCAACTTCTCCGAAGGCCGCGACCCGGCCGTGATCGAGCAGATCACGAACGAGATCGAGTCGGTGGAGGGGGTGACCCTCCTCGACGTGGACCCGGGCCGGGCGACGAACCGCACCGTCGTCACCTTCGTCGGCTCCCCCGACGCGGTGGTCGAGGCGGCCTTCCGGGCGATGCGCGCCGCCGCCCGCCTCATCGACATGCGGCAGCACAAGGGCGAGCACCCGCGCATGGGGGCCACCGACGTGTGCCCCTTCGTCCCGGTTCGCGGCATCGACCTCGACGGCTGCGCCGCCCTCGCCCGGCGCCTCGGCGAGCGCGTCGCCGACGAGCTCGGAATTCCCGTCTACTTCTACGAGCACGCCGCCAGCCGCCCCGAGCGCCGCAACCTCGCGGTGGTGCGCGCCGGCGAGTACGAGGGCCTCGCCGACCGCCTCGGCGACCCCACCGACGGCCCCGACCTCGGCCCCCGCGCCTGGTCCGAGGCCGTCGCCCGCACCGGGGCCACCGCCATCGGCGCCCGGCCCTTCCTCATCGCCTACAACGTCAACCTCAACACCCGCAACGTCCGCAAGGCGATGAA
Organism: Deltaproteobacteria bacterium; assembly: GCA_015489145.1. Classification (GTDB taxonomy): domain Bacteria; phylum Myxococcota_A; class UBA796; order UBA796; family UBA2385; genus S143-5. The sequence goes on along the minus strand of WGAH01000798.1, from coordinate 4,086 downwards.
GATCGCCGCCCTGATCCGCGAGAAGGGCATCATCCGGCGCGACGCCGAGGGCCGCATCGTCCGCGACGAGAACGGGCAGGCGGTGCGCGACCCGGGCATGTTCAAGCACGTCAAGGCCATCGGCTGGTTCATCGAGGAGTACGACCGCTGCCAGGTCTCGATCAACTTCACCAACCACGAGGTGAGCCCGATCCACGAGGTGGTGGACGCGATCCGGCGGGTGGCCGACCAGGAGGGGGTCGTCGTCACCGGCAGCGAGCTGGTGGGCCTCATCCCCCTCTCGGCGATGCTCGCGGCGGGCCGGCACTACCTCAAGCGCCAGGGCCTCAACCCCGGCGCCCCGGAAAGCGAGCTGGTCGAGGTGGCGATCCGCTCGCTCGGCCTGCGGGACCTCGGCCCCTTCGACCCCGACAAGGCGATCATCGAGCGCCGCATCGGCGGCGACGGCCCCCTGGTCCGCAAGACGGTGCGCGACTTCGTCGACGTGCTCAGCTCCTCGGCCCCGGCCCCCGGCGGCGGCTCGGTGGCGGCCCTCGCGGGCAGCATCGCGGCGGCGCTCTCGGCGATGGTGGCGGCGCTGACCACCGGCCGCAAGGGGCACGCCCACCAGGCCGAGGCGATGGAGGCGATGGCGATTCGCGCCCAGGACCTCAAGGAGGCCTTCCTCGCCGACATCGACGCCGACACCGAGGCCTTCGACGCCGTGATGGCGGCGGTTCGCATGCCCTCGCGCACCCCGGCCGACCGGGAGGCCCGGGCCGCCGCGATGAAGGCCGCCACCCGCCAGGCCATCGCGGTGCCCCTGCGGGTGCTGGAGCGGTGCCGCGAGGTGATCGAGACCGTCGAGCTCGCCATCGAGGGCAACCCCAACGCCCGCTCCGACGCCGGCGTCGCCGCCCTGGCGACGTGGACCGCCGCCGAGGGCGCCTGGTACAACGTGCTGATCAACCTGCGCGACTACCCCGACCCCGAGGAGGCCCGCGCCCTGCGCGAGCGCGCCGACGCGGCGCTCCGGGACGTGACCGCCCGGGTCGACCTCGTGACCGCCGCCGTCCGCGAACACCTCGCCGGCGAGGGCTGAGCTTGCCCGACCGGCGCCGGCACCGGGGCCCCCACCCCGAGGACGCGCGCCTGTTCGCCGAGGCCGCCCTGCCGACCCTGCGGGCCGCCACCGCCGAGCTGAGCTGGCTCCTCGGGCGGGGCTACGCCGAGGCCGCCGCCCTGCGCCTCGTCGGCGACCACCACCAGCTCCACCGCCGGCAGCGGGCGGCGGTGGCCCGGGCCGCCTGCGCCCCCGCCGTCGCCCGTCGCCGCCGGGCGCGCACCCTCCCCGTGGCGGGCCGCGACGTGGTGGTGGACGGGTTCAACCTCGTGGTCACCGCCGAGGCCGCCCTCGCCGGGGCGGTGATCCTCCGCTGCGCCGACGGCCGGCTTCGGGACCTCGCCGGCGTGCACGGCACCTGGCGCCGGGTGGCCGAGACGGAGGCCGCCCTCGCCCTGCTGCTCGCCGCCCTCGCCCCGGCCCGGCGGGTGCGCTGGCTGTTCGACCGGCCCGTCTCCAACAGCGGCCGCCTCGCCGCCCGCCTCCGGGCCGCCGGGGCCGAGGCCGAGGCGGTGGACCGCACCGACGCCGCCGTCGCCGCGCTGGCCGCGGAGGGCTGGCTGGCCGCCACCGCCGACGGGCCGCTCCTCGACCGGGTGCCGGCCTCCGCCGACCTCCTCGCCGGCGCCCTCCCCCCGGCAGCCCGGGTGGTGGACCTCGCTCAGCCAACCGGCGAGTCGGACGCGGGCCCGTCGCCGATCCGCGTCTCGTCGTCCACCTGAGCGCCCGGCTCCTCCGGCGGGGCGGCCGGGAGGTAGATGTCGAAGCGGGTCCCCTCCCCCACCCGGCTGTGGACGGTGAGGCAGCCGCCGTGGCGCTCGACGATGTCGCGCACGGTCGGCAGCCCGAGCCCGCTGCCGCGCCCCGGGGGCTTCGTGGTGAAGAAGGGGTCGAAGATGCGGGCGAGAACGGCCTCGGGGATGCCGTGCCCCGTGTCGCTCACGCTCAGGCGCACCAGGAGGCCCGGCGGGGCTTCCGGGGGGCGCTCGGCGCCGGGCTCGACGCGGGCCGTTCGCAGGTCGAGGCGCCCGCCCTCGGGCATGGCGTCGCGGGCGTTCATCACGAGGTTCGCGAGCACCTGCTCCAGCGCCACCCGGTCGGCGAGGACCGGGGGCAGGTCCGGCGCCAGGGCGCGGCGGATGGCGATGCCGGTGCCGATGCTGCGGGCGAGCAGGTCGACCTGCCCCGACACCACCGCGTTGAGGTCGACCCGCTCGCGCTCGGCGGAGCCGCCCTCGCGCAGCACGCCGAGGCGCCGCACGAGGCCCCGGGCCTGGTCGACCCCCCGGCCGATGGCCTCCACCGAGCGGGCGAGGGGCGTGGTCGGGGTGAGGCTCTGGGCGATGAGCTCGGCGTGCCCGCCGATCACCGCCAGCACGTTGGCGAAGTCGTGCACCACGCTGCCCACCACGCTGCTCGCGTCGGTGAGCCGGCGGGCGCGGACGAGCTGTTCGAGGAGGCGGGCGCGCTCGGTCTCGTAGAGGCGGCGCTCCGCCTCGACGGAGGCGAGCCACTCCGGGTCGGTGCCGACGAGGACCAGGCGCCCCGGCAGGGAGGGCGCCGCCGCGACGCGCAGGGGCGGCCCCCCCTCGCCGAGGTCCAGCGCCTCCGGGAGCGCCGCCGGGTCGAGTTCCGCCAGGGCTCGGCGCAGGTCCTCGACCCGGTCGCCGAGGAAGTCCGGCGGCTCGCCCGGCGTCGCGCCGAGGTGCTCCCGGGCGGGCGCGTTGGCGAGACCCACCACCAGGCGCTCGGCGCCGTCCAGCTCGAGCAGGACGAAGGGGTGGGGCGAGATGTCGGCGAGCTCGCCCAGCAGCCGCTCGCCCGCCTCCCCGGCCCGGCGCGCCGCGGCGCCGGCGCGGGCGGCGCCGACGGCCGTGCGCCACCAGGCGACCACCAGCCCGGCGATACCCAGCAGGACGAGGACCAGGCCGACGAGGCCGGCCCCGGCCCCCAGGGCGGGGGAGGCGGCGGCGAGGACGACCCCGCCGACGCCCGTGGCGAGCGCCGCCAGCGCCACCCCGAGCCCCACACCCCGTCCCTTGCCGACCGGCCGACCGGATCCCACGTCCACCACCTCGCGCGCCCCACCCTACCGCACCGCGAGCGGGCGCGGGGCCGCGCCTCCCGGCGGCCACGCGCGTTAGCAGGGCGGGAAGGAGGACCCTCGTGGACGCGCCCATCCCCGTCGCGGTGCTCGGCGCCACCGGCATGGTGGGGCAGCGCATGGCGCAGCTCCTCGACCGCCACCCGCGCTTCCAGGTGGCGGTGCTCGCCGCCAGCCAGCGTTCCGCCGGCCGCCCCTACGCCGAGGCCGCGCCCTGGCGGCTCGAAGGGGAGTGCCCCGCCGATCTCGCCGGCCGCACCGTGCGCCCCGTCGACCCCACCGCCCTTCCCGCCGGCGTGCGCCTCGTCTTCTCGGCGCTGGGCGGCGGCGTCGCCGGGCCGGTGGAAGCCGCCTTTCGCGACGCCGGCCACGTCGTCGTCACCAACGCGAGCGCCTGGCGGGAACACCCCTCGGTGCCCCTGGTGGTGCCCGAGGTCAACCCCGACCACCTCCGCCTCGTCGACGACGACCTGGAAGCCGGGCGGGGGGTCATCGTCGCCAACCCGAACTGCGCCACCATCCCCGCGGTGATCGCCCTGGCCCCCCTGCACCGGCGGTGGGGCGTCGAGGCGCTCACCGTCGCGACCTGGCAGGCGGTGTCCGGGGCCGGCTACCCCGGCGAGAGCGCCTGGGACATGGTGGGCTCGGTCCACCCGCACCCCGGCGACGAGGAGGACAAGCTCGCCCGCGAGCCCCTCAAGATCCTCGGCGCCCCCGGCCGCCCGGCGGCCTTCCCGATCTCGGCGCGCTGCGTGCGCGTCCCGGTCGCCGACGGCCACCTCGTCGCCCTGCACGCCCGCCTGCGCGGCGCGCCCCCCGTCGAGCCCTGCCCGGTGATGGGCGTCAAGCTCTACGCCCTGGCGCACAACACGATTCGCGG
>WGAH01000797.1 GCA_015489145.1 Deltaproteobacteria bacterium | reverse complement strand
GGATACGGGTTGCGCCGCCCGGAACCGGCGAGGGGAGGAGGCGCGTGGAGACCCGCTCGAACCGGCGTGCCCTGGAGCGCGGCGCCTTCCTCCTCACCCTCGACTTCGAGCTGGCCTGGGGCTCGCGCGACCTGCCGGGCGTCGACCGCGAGGCGCTGGTCGACCAGGCCCTCCGCACCCGCGAGGCGGTGGTGGACCCGCTCCTCGACCTGCTCGTGAGCCGCGGCGTCCCGGCGACCTGGGCCGCGGTGGGGCACCTGTTCCTCGGCGAGGCCCGCCGCGACGCCGCCGGGCGCCTCCACCCGGAAGTGGTGCCGCCGCGCCACCCCTGGCACCCCGAGCCCTGGCTCGCCGACGTGCCCGAGGGCGACGAGGCCGGCCAGGCCGCGTGGATGGCGCGGTCGGTCCTCGAACGGGTGCGGGACGCCGGGCAGCCCGTCGGGTGCCACGGCTTTTCGCACGAGATCTACGGCGATCCCGGCTGTGCCCGCCAGAGCGCCGACACCGCCCTGGGCGCGGCGGTGCGGGCCGCCGCCGGGCTCGGCGTGCGCCCGCGGGCCTTCGTCTTCCCCCGCAACCGGGTCGGCCACCTCGACCTCCTCGCGAAGCACGGCTTCACCTGCTACCGGGGCCCGGCCCCCGGCGTGACCCGCCTGCCGGGGCCCGCCGGGCGGCTCGGCCACCTCGGGGCGGTGGCCGCCGGGGCGCCGCCCCCGACGGTGCTGCCCGAGCCCGGCCCCCACGGCCTGTGGAACATCCCGGCCTCGGCCGCCTTCCTGCCCGTCCACGGGGTGCGCCGGGCGATCCCGCTGGGCCAGCGCGTGCGGCGCCTCGCGCGCGGGGTCGAGGCCGCCGCCCGGAGCCGCCGGGTCATGCACCTGTGGCTGCACCCGATCAACCTCGCCGGCACGCGGGCGAGCGACCCGCCCCGGCTGGTCGGGGCCCTCGCCGAGGTCCTCGACCGGGTGGCCGCCCTGGTGAAGGCCGGCGACCTCGAGGCCACCGACATGGCGAGCCTGGCCGCCCGGGCGGAGGCGGCATGAGCCTGCGCGTCGTCCCCTGGAGTCCCGACCGCCACGCCGCGGTGCTCGCCTTTCGCCGGCGCATGTACCCCGACAACCCGCACGGCTCGACCGAGGCGCACTTTCGCTGGCGCTTCCTCGACAACCCCGAGGCCGACCCGGCGAGCTACCTGCTCGCGGTGCGCGAGGAGGGCGGGACCGAGGCGATCGTCGGCCAGTGGGCCGGCATTCCCGAGCGGCTGTGGGCCGGCGGGCGCGCGGTGCGGGTCGCGTGGATGGTCGACCTGGTGGTCGACCCGGCGCACCGCGACACGATGGCCGCCGCCATGCTGTTCCGCGCGGCGATGCGCCTGCCCCTGCCCGTGCTGGCGACGGGGGTCAACGACGCTGCGATCCCCTTCTTCCGGGCGCTTCGCTGGAAGCGGCGGGCGGTGGTCGATCCCTTCTTCGCCGTGTTCCGGCCCGGCCCCCTGCTGCGCCTCGCCGGGCGGGCGCCGTCGGGCGCGAGGGGGGCGGCGCTGCGCCTCGCCGACCGCCTCGGCCCCGCGCTGGCCCCCGCCGTCCTGCCGCGCCCGGCCCTGCGCGTGGAGGAGCTGCCCGCCTTCGGCCCCGAGACCGACGCCCTCTTCGCGCGGGTGCGCGACGCCGTGCCCGTGGTGGCCGACCACTCCGCGGCCACCCTCCGCTGGCGGGTCGACGCCCACCCGGTGCGGCGGCCCCTCGTGCTGGCGGCCCGCGGGGCGGGCGGCGACCTGCGCGGCACCCTGGTCCTCAAGCTCCGCGCCCGCCGCCTCGACGGCGAGGTGGTGCGCTGGGCCGACGTCGCCGACCTCCTCGCCCCGCCCGACGACGAGGCCGCGGCGCGCTCGCTGCTGGCGGCGGCCCTGCGCCGGGCCCGGCGCTCCGGCTGCGCCTTCGTGCGCTACCGGGCGAGCCTGCCCGAGCACACCACCCTGCTGCGCCCACCCCTCTGGCGCCGCCACGTCCGCCTGCCGATGGACGACGTCTTCGCCTGGGACGGCCACGGCGACGCGGCGCGAGCCGGGGCCCGTGCGCTCGAGGCCGCGCCCTGGTACCTGACGGCGCTGTCGTCCGACGCCGTGGACACCGGCCTCGACGAGTGGATCCCCTGACCCCCGAGGAAGCCCATGCCGACCCTGAACGACCTCGAAGCCGTCTTTCGCCGCTCCCTCGAGCTCCCCGACGAGATCGACGCCCGCACCCTGGCCTACCGGGCGGTGCCCCAGTGGGACAGCGTCGCCCACATGCGCCTGGTGGCCGACCTCGAGGAGGCCTTCGGCGTCCACCTCGAGATGGACGAGGTGGTCGACCTGTCGAGCTTCGAGGCGGCGCGGGCCATCCTCGGCAACCTCGGGGTCCGCTTCGAGGAGGGTTGAGCCGCGGCGCCACCCTTGACGGCGCGCGACGCGGGGCAGTAGGCTCGCCCGCGAGCCGGCTCGCCGGCCCTGCTCCTTGAAATTGCCGCCACCTCCGCCTTTCCGACCGCCTCGGCCCGGCCGCGCGCGGGAGCCCGCTGCGGAAACCTCCGAGGTGGCTCGTAAGTTCAACAAATGCGTGGAGGTTTCCGCAAGTCGAGAACCGCGACGGCAACGGCCTTTTCGCAAATTCGGCCGATCTCGGCCTTGACAAGTCAAGGATTTTTCGGGGAGGTTTCCGCAATCGCCCGCGAAAGCCCCGCCACCATCGGCCTCCTGGAGGCCAGCGGTCACAGCCCATGCCCCGCGTTAGAGGGGATTGAAAC
>WGAH01000796.1 GCA_015489145.1 Deltaproteobacteria bacterium | reverse complement strand
CCCCCTCGACCCCGGCGCGCTCGGCCACGCCGCCGGCGAGGCCCTGGGGCTGTGGTGGATCGAGATCCCCGTGGAGACCGCCCCATGAACCCCGTCGAGACCCCCACCGCCCAGCTCCTCGCCGACCCGGTCCTCACCTGGGTGCGCGAGCACGTCATCGGGCACGACGCCGAGATCCGCACCCCTCTCGGCGTGCGCCGCAAGCGCTACTTCGACCAGACCGCCTCGGGACTGCCCTTCGGCCCCATCGAGGACCTGCTCCGGGAGCGCATCCTGCCGTGGATGGCCAACACCCACACCGAGGCGAGCTACACCGGCCGCTTCATCACCGCCCAGTTCGAGGCCGCCCACGCCAAGGCGCGCCGGGCCCTCGGCGCCCGCGCCGACGACGTGGTGCTGTTCACCGGCAGCGGCGCCACCGGCGCGATCAACAAGCTCATCGGCGTGCTCGGCATCCGCATCCCCGACACCCTCGACCGGCGCTTCGGCTGCCGCGACCACATCGCCGACGAGGACCGCCCCCTGGTCGTGATGAGCCGCATGGAGCACCACTCCAACGACCTGCCCTGGCGCGAGAGCATCGCGGTGGTCGAGCGCGTCGGCTACGACCGGGTCGGGCGGGTCGACTGGCGGGAGCTGGAGCGCATCCTGGACAAGCCCGAGCACCGCGCCCGCAAGCTCAAGATCGGCACCTTCAGCGCCGCGAGCAACGTCACCGGCGTGCTGGCCGAACCCGACGACCTCGCCCGGGTGATGCACGACCACGGGGGCTACGCCTTCTTCGACTACGCGGCGGCGGCCCCCTACGTCGACATCGATCTCCACCCGCAGGGCGACGAGCGCCTCCGCAAGGACGCCGTGTTCATCAGCGTCCACAAGTTCACCGGCGGCCCGCAGACCCCGGGGCTGCTCGCGGCCAACCGCGCGCTCTTCCGCACCCGCGCCCCGGCCGAGCCCGGCGGCGGCACGGTGCTCTACACCTCGCCCTGGGACCACCGCTACCTCGACGACCTCCAGCACCGCGAGGAAGGCGGCACGCCGCCGATCGTGCAGGTGATCCGGGCCGGCCTGTGTTTCGACCTCAAGGCGATCCTCGGCACCGAGCGCCTGCACGCCGTCGAGGAGCACTTCGTCCGCCGCACCATCGCCGCCTGGAAGGACCACCCGCGCATCCGGATCCTCGGCAGCCTCGACGCCCCGCGCATCGGCATCGTCAGCGTCGTCCTCGACGACGCCCGGCTCCACCACAACCTCGCCGTGCGCCTCCTCAACGACCTCTACGGCATCCAGGTGCGCGGCGGCTGCATGTGCGCCGGCACCTACGGCCACGACCTCCTCGGCATCGACGAGGCCCGCAGCCGCGAGATCCGCGCGGCCCTCGAAGCCGGCGACAGCGCCGCCAAGCCCGGCTGGGTGCGGGTCAGCTTCTCGCCCACCACCTCCGAGGAGGACTTCGCGGTGCTCCTCGAAGCGGTCCCCCACATCGCCGAGCACTGGCGGGAGTACGCCGCCGACTACCGCATGGACCCGGCCACCGCCGAGTGGCACCACGTCTCCGAGGCCGAGCCCGCCGCCGAGCCGATCCGGCTGGCGGGGCCGGTGGGCTGAGGTCGACGGCTACCCGCCCGCGCTGCCGGCGCCTTCCGCGCCCCCGGGAACGGCCAGGGCCGCCGCCGGGCCCGGGCGATCCGGGTCGTCGTCGGGCCCGGGCCCCTCCGCGCCGGTGCAGGCGGCGAGGAGTTCCCGCCAGGTCGCGTCGTCGATGGCCGCGACCTCCACCGCGAACAGCTCCACCGGCTCGGCCTTGCCCTTGAGGCGCGCCGGCCCGATGGACCGGACCGGCACCCGGTCGCGCACCCGCCTCGCCGTCTCGGGGGCGAGGAGCACGTCGGTGCCCGCCTCGGCGTTGTGGGCCTGGATGCGGGCGGCGAGGTTCACCGCGTCGCCGATGCAGGTGAAGTCCATGCGGTCGGGGCTGCCGACGTTGCCGGCGATCACGATGCCGGTGGCGATGCCGGCGCCCACCCGGATGCGCGTGCCGTCCTCGAGCGGCGGCAGGTCGTCGAGGAGGCGCACCATCTCGACGGCGCAGACCACGGCGCGCAGGGCGTGGTCGGCCTGGTCGAAGGGCACGTTGAACAGGACCATCATGCCGTCGCCCAGGAACTTGTCGAGGGTGCCGTGGCAGCGGAAGACGACCTGGGTGAGCGTCGTGAAGCGGTCGTTGAGCATGGCGACGACGCGCTCGGCCGTGTTCCGCTCGGCGAAGGCGGTGAAGTTGCGGATGTCGACGAAGAGCACCGTCGCCTCGCGGCGAACGCCGCCGAGCTCCCAGAGGGTCGGGTCGTCGACGATGACCTCGGCCACCTCGGGGCTCAGGTAGCGGGCGAGGCGCGCCTTGTGCTGCTCGAGCTCCTTGCGCCGGGCCGCCTCGGCCTCGGCCCGGAGCACCAGCTTGCGGCCCAGCACCGCGAGCAGCGCGGCGACGCCGCCGGCGGCGACGACGTAGAACAGGCGCATCGACTCGTCGCCGACGTTGATGCGCGGCTGGCCCCACACGCTGATCGGGCTGGTCTCGACGAGGCCGGCCGCCACCGAGCCGTAGAGGATGCCCGCGCCGACCAGCCCCGTCAGCCCGGCGCTGTAGAGGCTCGACCGCGGGTTGAACCGCACCCCGCTGAGGAGGTTCCAGATCAGCACCACGATGGGGCCGAAGGAGTGGAAGTACTCGATGAGGCCGAAGTGGTTGACCAGCGCCGCCACCGCGATGAGGTGGATCACGAGCAGGTCGAAGGTGATGCTCGCGTACTTGAGCCAGCCGATCCACCGGCCGCCGGATCGCTTGAGCAGCAGGTAGACGAGCAGGCTCCAGCCGGCGAGCGCGATGCCCTGGCCGAAGAACACCGCGTTGGCCGCCGGGGTGTTGATGCCGTGGGCCGCGAGGGCCATCGCCAGGCCCGACAGCCCCATGAACAGGCGGATGTGCGCGATCAGCCGCTCCCCGCGCGTCTCCTGCGCGCGGAGGATGCCCCGAACGGATGCCGTGATGTCTGCCAAGCCGCCGCCCTTGCCCGGGACGCCCGAGCCCTCGTGCCCGGCGGCAGTCTAATCCAGGAGCCCGTCCACGGCGACCAAGGCGCGGAGGCCGGCCGCGGTGGTCCAACTCCGGGACCGGTACCAGCGCTCGGTGTCGGCCCGCTTCCCCGGCATCCGGTAGAGGGGCTCGGCGGGCCAGCTCCCGTCGGGGAGCTGGGTGTCGGACAGGAAGCGCGCGGCGCGGGCGGCGGCGGGGCGCGCCAGGCCCCAGGGCGCCAGCGCCGCGACGGTGAGGGCCGTCGCCGCCGGGCTCCCCCAGCCGCCGTCGGGGGCCTGCTCGCGCCGGAGGCGGGCGGCGAGGGCCTCGCCGAGGGCGCCGGCGCGGTCGTGGCCGCGGTCGGCGAGGAGGCGGGCGAGGCGCAGGAAGGTGGCCGCGGCGAAGGCCGGGGTGTACCAGGCGTCGCCGCTCTCTCCGCGGGACCAGGGCGCCAGGACGTGCTCGACGTTGTGGGCGACGAGGTCGGCGGGCACGAGGCCCGGGGGGCCGACGAGCAGCCCCGTCAGGCAGCAGGCCCGGGCGGTGTTGCAGTCGTCGCGGGTGAAGCGCCAGCCCTCGGCCCCGCCGGGCTCGCCCCTCGGGCCGCGGGTGAGCCAGGTGGGAATCGGGCCCCAGCGCCCGCCCTCGCGCGGGGTGCTCGCCACGAGCCAGGCCGCCCAGCCGCGCATCCAGGGCTCGGGGCGGGGCGGGCCGCCGGCGACCAGGGCGGCGAGCTGCAGGAACAGGCCCAGCGTGTCGCCGTCGAGGGGAATGCCGCGCCAGGGGCCGTACCAGCGAAGGCCGTCGTCCGGCACCTCGGCGAGGAGGCGCCGGACGCCCTCGCCGACCTCCTCGCCCGCCTCGGCGAGGGCGCGGAGCACGATGCCCCGCTGAAAGCCGTCGCTCCGCAGGGGACCGGGGTGGTCGGCCAGGCCCCAGCGCCGCACCTCGGCCACGGCGTCCGCGGTGAAGCGGTCGGCCAGCCAGGCGCGGGCCGCGGCGATGTCGCGGGAGAGGTCGAGCCGGGGAGACGAAGCGGACGGGGCCGCCCAGCGGGCGGCGAGGCCCCCCATCGCGGCGAGGTCGCGGGCGAAGGCGCGCCCGGCGTCGAGCTGTTCGGCGATGCCCCGCGCCGTGGGGCCCGCCGCGGCCCGGCGAAGGGCGGCGAGGGCGCGGTCGGCGGCGCCCGACCAGGCGGCCAGCACGGCCTCGGAGCCGAGCAGCGCCCGGAGGGCCAGGCGGCGCGCCTCGCCCTCGGGGCGGCCGGCGCGGGCCAGGGCCCAGGCGTCGAGGGCCTCGCCGGCCAGCCCCCAGCGGGCCGGGTCGGGCCAGGGGGCGTCCGGGTCGAGCCAGGGCGCCGCCATGCCGCCGAGGACCGCCACGGTCTCGGCGAGGGCGTCGGCCCAGGCCGCCAGGGCGCCGGGCTCCAGGCCGTCGGCGGCCTCGACCAGGGCGGCGACGAGGCGCGCGCGGCGGGCATCGCCGGCGACTTCGGCCGCCGGCCAGAGCCGGGCCGCCCACCGCGGGGGCAGGCGGCCCGCCAGGGCGGCCAGGCCCGGGCAGTCGCCGGCCAGGGCGGCGCGCACCGCCTCGGGGGGCAAGCCGAGGGCGGCGGCGCCGCCGGCGGCCCAAGCTTCCCACGGGGGCTCGGGAGCCCCGGCGTCGGGCCAGCGCGCGCCGGCGGAGACGGGTGGGATCAGGTGGCGGCCTTGCGGTCGGCGGAGACGCCGAGGGTGGCCAGGGCGGACTCGGCGGCGGCCGGGTCGACCTTGCGGATCGCCTCGACCAGCTCGGGATCGGCCTCGAAGCCCTCGGCCTCCAGCGTGGCGGCCGGGTCGGCGAGGAGGCGCTTGCGGAAGTCGGCGTCGGTGACGGCGCGGCCGATGATGACGTCGCGGTGCTTGGACATGGGCAGGACTCCTGTGGCTTGGGGTGACGGCCGGGCCCGCCGGCACGCTGCCCGGACGCGCGCGCCGACGCGCGGCGATGCTTCGACGAGCCTTCGACGAGGTGCGTCCCGAGCGGCCTGGAGGATGGGATCCCGGCCAGGAATGGCGTAACACCCCAGCGCCGGAACCGCCAACGCTCCCCCGGACCCCGATCGTCGGCCGCGCTGACGGGCTACGGGCTACGGGCTACGGGCTACGGGCTGCGGGCTACGGGCTACGGCGGTTTCCGGTTGTTCGAAACCCGGTGGGGCTTCGCCGACAGGATGCGCCGAACGCCTTGCCTCGGCGCTGGGAGAACGCCGCCGCCATCGCGGTCCGGCCCCCCTCCGGGGCCCGCAGACTTGAGCCCGGAGCCGGCGATTCGGGCTGGACCGAGAGCGTCGGCGGCGGGCCGCCGGGATGCCGGCGCGCGAGGGGACCGGCGTCGTCGCGTCGCGGCCCACCCGGCGCGTCGAGTCGGCGCATCCCGACCGGGCCGCGCGCCTCGTGCCTCCCACCGCCGGCCACCGCCAGGCGGTCATCGGGCGGGGGCTTGTCGACAAGCCCCCTCCAGATGATCACCCGGAAAAACAACCCCCCTCAAGATGCTAGGGGGGGCACC
>WGAH01000795.1 GCA_015489145.1 Deltaproteobacteria bacterium | reverse complement strand
CAACAAGCCCTCGGAGTAGCCGGTGCGGGTCCTCGGCATCGCGGTGGGCGCGGCGGCCTGCGCCCCGGCCAGCCCGGCCCCGGCCGGCGGGGGCGGCGCGGCGGCGGGGGTCGAGGCGGTGCCCGGCACCGGCGACCTCAGCGCGGTCCTGTTCGACGAGGACGATCTCCCCCACTTCGAGCTGACCATCGACGACGAGAACTGGGCGATCCTCGCGGCCGAGACCGAGGCCGACCGCTACCACTGGGTCGAGGCCACCTTCACCTGGGAGGGCGAGGAGATCGGCCCCGTGGGGGTGCGGACCAAGGGCGAGAACTCCTGGCAGAGCGTGCTCGGCAAGCCCTCCCTCAAGGTCGACTTCGACCGCTACCTCGACGGCGCGCGCTTCCGGGGGCTCAAGGGCCTCACCCTCGACGCGATGAACGACGACGCGAGCATGATGCACGAGCGGGTCGCCTACCGGCTGTACCGCGAGGCCGGGGTGCCGGCGGCCCGCGCCACCCACGCCACCCTCACGATCAACGGCGAGGACTACGGCCTCTACACCCACGTCGAGACGGTGGACCGGGTGATGATGGGCCGCTGGTTCAGCGACGACGGCGGCCCCCTGTTCGAGCAGCACGACGTGGACTGGTACGCGGGGCAGACCGACCTGTTCGAGCTGGAGTACGGCCCCGAGGACCGCACCGCCCTGGAAGGCCTCGCCGCGGCGCTGGACGCCGACGACCCCGCCGAGGCCCTCGCCGCCGCCGAGGACTGGCTGGACCTCGACGAGTTCCTGCTCTACTGGGCCGTGGGCGCCTGGGTGGCCCAGCTCGACGCCTACCCCTACACCCTCGACGACTGCCACGTCTTCTGGGACGGCGAGCGCCTCGTCTACCTGCCCCACGGCGTCGACGAGACGTTCTACTACCCCGACTACAACGTGCGCGACTACGCCGGCGCCCGGCTGGCGGCCACCTGCCTGCGCGACCCCGACTGCGCCGCCCGCTGGCGCGAGCGCCTCGACGAGGTCACCGACGTCGCCGCCGCCGCCGACCTCCTCGGCTACGCCGAGACCGTCGCCGACCAGGTCCGCCCCCTGGCCGAGGCCGACCCCCGCACCGACCACGCCCCGGCGGCCATCCGCTACTACCAGCAGGCCATGCTCGACATGATCGCCGCCCGCCCCGACCAGCTCGCCGCGCAGTTGGGGCGGTGAGGGGGATGGGCCGAGCCCCGCCTTCCATCGCCGCTTTGCGCGCGCGCACAGCTCGACACTTCGGGTCAAGCATTCGCTATGCTATTGATATCACGAGCATTTTCTGGAACACTTGTTCACAACCCCCGCTTTGGACCATACTCCTCCCTCGAAACGACGAGGTCGCGCAGCGATGCCTCCGAAGCGCTGGAAGCCGGAGTGGGTCAGCTACCCGATGGCGGAGCTCGAGCATTTCCTCGAGACGTCTGCGTCGGACCCCGACGACCTCCAAGGCCACGGTGTGTACTTCCTGCGGCGGCGCCTCGTCCCCTACAACGCGCACACACGCGATCCGATCCGCTTTGCGGCCTACCTGGAACGGCAGCTCAACCTCGGCAATGGCCGGATCGACATTCCGGTGGGCAAACACTACGTGAAAGGCGAAATCGCGCTGCAGCTCGGAGTTTCCGATCTCACCGCCGCCCAACAGGAGTCGATCGACACCGCGACTTGGGCACCTGCAGACCGGCGGACGATCGTGAAGGCCCTGCAAAGTGCCCCCGGTCCCGTGCTCTATTGCGGTGAGACGAGCCACTTCATAACCCGGGTGAAGCAGCACCTCAACGGAAGCATCGTCTGGAAGAAACTCCTCGCCGCCGGCTTCACACCCGAAGATATCAACTTCGAGGCGCTGCCATTCCCAGCCGTTGACGACCCCGCCTCACCCCAAGCCACTCGCCTCCGCCGCACGGTCGAGCGCATCCTCGCTCAGCTGACCACGGCCCCGTTTACTTCTCGTCCCGGATAGCACTACCGAGAGGTCTTTCGATGTTCGTCGAACCCGCACCGACCCCCACCATCCGGCCCAGCAAACCCTACAATTTCCTTTATGGCCGATTCGCGCTGACTGACTTCCACATCCCCTACTTCGTCCTCAGCATGCCCCTGGCGGATGCGGCTGAGG
>WGAH01000794.1 GCA_015489145.1 Deltaproteobacteria bacterium | reverse complement strand
CCCTCTGGGTCCTCGCCCTCGGCGCGCTGGCCCGCCGCGATCCGGCCGACGGCCTGACCCTCGGCAGCGGGGCCGCGACCCTCGTGCCCCTCCTCTACGGCCCGGCCGAGCACGCCGCCCGCTACGCCCTGCCCGTCGTCCCCGGCCTCGCCCTCGCCGCTCCCCGGGCCGGCCGCCGGGCCACCGCCGCCCTCGTCGCCAGCGGCCTGGTCCTCGCCCTCGTCGCCTACCGGCCGGTGCTGCGGCACAACCAGGCCGCCAACCTCCCCGCCGCCGTCGCCCGGCTCGAAGCGATGGGCGCCCGGCGCATCGCCGTGTGGGCCGACGTGCCCGCGACCAGCTTCGACGCCGGCCCCCTCGCGGCCCTGGTCGACTACGCCGCCACCGTGCCGGTCTGCGTCGGCGGCACCCTCGAGCGCGAGCCCCCCGGACGCAAGCGCCGCTGGTGGGAGTTCTGGGCGGTTCCCCCCCGGCACCGCTGCGACGAGGGCGCCCCCCCCGACGCCGCCCTCCTCGCCCTGGCCGGCGCCGACCGGCGGCGCTTCGAGGCCGCCCACCCCGAGGCCGAGTGGGTGGAGACGATCTCGCTGTACCGGTCGAGCCACTGGTTGCTGCCCCGCGCGGTGGCGATCTACCGGCTGCCGGCGGGGGCGAAGGCGCGGTGATGGCCGAGTTCGACGGCCATTCGAGGGAGGCGCGAAGCCCGCCGGGGGGATAGGGAGGCGCCGCCCCTCCAACCGAGGAGACCCTCGATGCGTCCCCATCGACTCGCCCCCGTCCTGCTGCTCGGCGGCTGCACCGTCTTCGGCGACGGCCCCTTCGCCGGCACCTGGGTGTTCACCTACGACCTCAACGCCTCCTACACCGGCGACTGCGCCGAGGACGCCCCCACGACGATCTACAGCGGCGACGACGACGTCCTCGTCGACATCTACACGAGCTCCGGCGACCAGGTGGTCGTGATGCTCGACCAGATCCTCGCCGGCACCGCCGACGGCAAGACGATCAGCGCTTCCTGGGACTACAGCTACTCCAACAGCGACGGCACCTACGTCGAGAGCCGCAAGGAAAAGCTCGAGGGCGAGCTGTCCGGCGGCGTGCTGAGCGGCACCGTCCGCTACGACGAGGCCACCCAGAACGAAGACGACCTCTACGCCTGCACCACCACCGTCGAGTTCGAGGCGCGCAAGATCGTCTCGGATCGCGACGACTACCTGGAGAACTAGCATGCGCGCCGCCCTCGCGATCCTCGCGGCCGGCACGCTGCTGGCCGGGTGCTCGGGCCGCTACGACGGCTCCTGGCTCGTCTTCTACTCGCTGGCCAGCGACAGCGAAAACCCCGAAAACCCCCAAATCGGCGTCGAGTACCGGACGCTGGCCAACCTCTACCGGACGCAGGACGAGATCGTCTTCGACTTCGCGGGCACGCTGCTCACCGGCACCCGCGACGGCAGCGACTTCACCGCTTCCTACGAGCAGGGCGTCCAGTACCTCGACATGGACTGCGACACCTACCAGGAGTCCAGCAGCGTCGAGATCGAGGGCACCTTCACCGACGACCTCGGCTTCGACGCCACCCTGACGCAGACCTACACCGAGGTGATCCAGGGCTGCTCCTGGACCGACGACGAGTCGACCCAGCAGGTCAAGGTCTACGACCTCACCGGCATGATGCTCGACGCCGCCCCGGGGGCCCACGGCTCCGCCAGCATGGCCTGGGGCTACTTCAACGTGCCCGGGGTCTACTGAGCGCCCCCGTCTCCGACGCCCGCCCTCGCCGCGGCGGGCGCGCCGGGCCGGCGTCCGATAGGAACCCGGTCCTCGCCAGGAGTGCGCCATGCTCGACCGCCTCAAGTCCCTCGCCCGCGACCGCAAGTACGGCAAGCCCGTCGTCATCGTCAGCGGCCTGCCCCGCTCGGGCACCTCGATGATGATGAAGATGCTCGAGGCCGGCGGCCTGCCGATCATGACCGACGGCGAGCGCAAAGCCGACATCGACAACCCCAAGGGCTACTACGAGTACGAGCGCGTCAAGGACCTCGAGCACGAGACCGACAAGTCCTACATCCGCGAGGGGCGGGGCAAGGTCCTCAAGGTGATCAGCTTCCTGATCCGCTTCCTGCCCGACGACAACCAGTACCGCGTGATCTTCATGCGGCGCGACCTCGACGAGGTGCTCGCCAGCCAGGACAAGATGATCAAGCGGCGCGGGGCTCCCGACCACACCGACCCGGACACCCTCAAGGAGCACTACCGCAACGACATCGTGCGGGCGCGGCGCTTCTGCCGGAGCAAGCCGAACTTCGAGCTCATCGAGGTCCACTACCGCGAGACGATCGACAACCCCGAGGCCACCGCCCGCAAGGTGGCCGAGTTCCTGGGCCTGGACCTCGACATCCGAAAGATGGCCGAGGCGGTCGACCCGAACCTCTACCGCAACCGCAAGGGCGTCACGGCCTGAAGCGGCGGCGCCGGCCCGGCGCTCAGTCGTCCTCGAGGATGCGGCGGGGCGGGTCGTCGAGATCGTCGAATTGCCCGGCCTTCACCGCGCGCAGGAACAGCCACAGGAACAGGCCGCCGAGCGCCAGGGCCGCCGGCAGCAGGAAGACGAGGGCGTCGACGGCGCTGCTCGTGCCGGCGGGCTCGGGGGCGGCGCTCTCGGCCGCCGCGCCCGCGGCGCGGGCGAGGAGGGCGGCGATCACGGCTCCACCTCCATGCGGCGCAGCCGCCGCTCGATGCCGGCCGAGGCCGCCAGCACCCAGGCGCTCGACAGCGGCATGAGCACCGCCGCCACCAGGGGGTTGACGAGACCGGCGAGGGCCAGGCTCACCGCGACGGCGTTGTAGCCCGCCGAGCGCCAGAGGTTGCGCCGGGTGACCCGCTCGGCGAGGCGGGCCGCGCGCAGCCCCGCCACCACCGGCCCGAGGGAGGGGGCGCCGACCACCGCGTCGGCGACGAGCACGCTGCTCGCGGCCCCGGAGCCCATCGCCACCCCCACGTCGGCGGCGGCCAGGGCGGGCCCGTCGTTGAGGCCGTCGCCGACGAAGGCCACCCGGGCGCCGGCCTCCCGCGCCGCCTCGATCCAGGCGACCTTGTCCTCCGGGCTCAGCTCGGCCTCCACCGCGTCCACCCCCGCCGCCTCGCCGATGCGCCGGGCCACGGCCTCGGCGTCGCCGGTGAGGAGCACCACCCGCAGGCCCATCTCCCGCATGCGGGCCACCGCCGCCGGGGCGTCCTCCCGGAGCGCGTCCCGGAGGAGGATGCGACCGAGGACACGCTCACCGCCGCCGTTCTCGCGCTCCACCACCGCCGCGACGCCGGGCCCGCCGGAGCGGACCTCGAGGTCCCGCCCGTCCACCCGGCCGGCGATGCCCCGCCCGGGGGTCTCCACCACCGCCTCGCCCAGGGGGATGGGGATGCCCCGGCGCGAGGCCGCGTCGACGATGGCCCGGGCGATGGGGTGGACGCTGGCGCGCTCCAGGCCGGCGGCGAGGCGCAGCACCTCGTCGTCGGCCTCCACCACCACCAGGCGCCCGCCGGTCACCGTGCCGGTCTTGTCGAGGGCCACCGTGTCGACCCGGGCCAGCGCGCGCAGGCCGTCGCCGCTCCGGAAGAGCAGGCCGCGCCGGGCCGCGCCGCCGATGCCCGAGGCCAGGGCGAGGGGGGCGGCCAGGGAGAGGGCGCAGGGACAGGCCACCACCAACACCGCCACCGCCACCTCGATGGCGCGGTCGAGGCCGGCCGCCCACCACCACCCGCCGAAGGCGAGGCCGGCGAGGCCGAGGACCGTGCCGGTGAACCACGGCGCGATGCGGTCGGTGATCGCCGGCTGCACCGGCCGGGCCGCCGCCTGGGACACCCCGCGGGCCATGCGCGACAGGAGGGTGTCCTCGCCGGCCGCCTCGACCCGCAGCCGCAGGCTGCCCTCCTCGAGCACCGAGCCCGCCACCACCCGGTCGCCGGGCCCCACCCGGGCGGGCTCGGACTCCCCGGTGAGCAGGGCCCGCTGCACCAGCCCCTCGCCGTCCACCACCATGCCGTCGGCGGCGATCTCCTCGCCCGCCGCCGTCTCGACGACGTCGCCGGGCTCGAGCTGGTCGGGGGAAACCGTCTCCAGCGCCTCGCCGCGCACCCGCCGGGCCGACCGGGGCGCCCGGGCCGCCAGGGCCAGCGCGGCGTCCCGCGCCCGGCGCCGCCCCCCCTGGTCGACGACCCGCCCGCCGAGCAGCAGGGCCACGAGCATCGTCAACGAGTCGAAGTAGGCGTCCCGGCCCGCCAGCGTCGCCAGCACCCCGTGGACGTACATCACGACCACGCCGAGGCTCACCGGCAGGTCCATGTGCAGCACGCGGGCCCGGAGGCCCTGCCAGGCCCCCCGGTAGAAGGGCACCGCCGACCAGGTCGCGACCGGCGTGGCGAGCACGAGGGCGAACACCTGCAGCAAGCGCTGGTGGCGCGGGGCGATGCCCTGGGCCCAGCCGAGGTAGACGCCGGTGGTGAGCATCATCACGTTCACCGCCGCGAAGGCGGCCACGCCCAGGCGCAGCAGCAGGTCGCGGTCGCGGGCCGGCGGCGCGTCCAGCGCCCGGGGGGTGTAGCCGAGGGCCGCCACCTTTTGCAGCACCTCGTCGAGGTTGACGCGCTCCGGGTCCCAGCGGAGCTCGGCGCGGCCGGTGGCGTAGGACACCGTCGCCTCCACGACGCCGGGGGTGTCGGCCACGATGCGCTCGGTGACCCACACGCAGGCCGAGCAGCGCAGGCCGTCGATGCGGAGGTGGGCGGCCTCGGTGCCGTCGGCGAGGCGCTCGGTCGGGAGGTCGGCGAAGCTCGGCGCCGCCCCCGGCCGGGGCGCCGGCGTCTCGCGCTTCGCGTAGTAGGCGTCGAGCCCGGCCCCGTGGACGATGTGCCAGGCCGCCTCGCAGCCCGAGCAGCAGAAGGGGCCGGGGTCGGGGACCTCGCCGCGCACCTCGCACAGCACGCCGCAGTGGACGCAGGGGATGACGCGGACGCCGCCCCCCTCGGGGGCCGGCTCGCCGGGGCTCACCGAGGCTGGTCCTCGTAGGTGACGACGACCTGCCGCGGGCTGCTCAGCGCGAACCACAGCAGCAGCCCGTTGGCCACGAACATCGCGCCGAAGGTCAGCCCCACCCAGAGAAACATGCGGTTCATCATCCCTCCGAGCCGCCGGGGGCGCTCGTGACGGGCGCTCCGCTCTTGAAGGTGGCGTCGACCACCACCCTATCCTCGCCCACGTCCACGACGAGCTTCATCGGCGTGGTGCGGCCCAGCCCGGCGCCCGGCGGCACCTCCACCGACACCGGCAGCTTGCGCGCCTCGCCCGGCGCGAGGGTGGCCTCGGGCACCACCACCCGGGCGTCCGGCAGCCCCTCCACCGAGATGCGCGGGGTGAGGGGCTCGGCGTCCTTGTTGGTCAGGGCGAGCAGGAAGGTGTTTCGCACGGTCCCGTCGTCGTCCACGACGTAGAGGGTGCCGGGGAGGCGGTCGAACTCGACGTCGACGACGTGCCGCCTCGCCAGGCGCCAGGCGAAGCCGCCGAAGATCACGGTGAGAATCGCGATGTAGGCGAGGATGCGCGGGCGGGTCCAGCGGGGCTTCGCCCGGCCGTCCACCGTCTCCCAGCGAATGAGGTTGGGCTGGCCGAAGCGCTGCATCACCGGCTCGCAGGCGTCGATGCACAGCCCGCAGGAGATGCACTCGAGCTGGAAGCCGTTTCGGATGTCGATGCCCTGGGGGCACACGGTGACGCAGCGCCCGCAGTCGACGCAGGCGCCGGCGCCCTCGGGGCGGTGGCGGCCCGGCGCCCGGGGCTCGCCCCGCTCGCGGTCGTAGCCCACGGCCACGGTGTCCGCGTCGGTGAGCGCGCCCTGGAAGCGGGCGTAGGGACAGATGAAGATGCAGAACCGCTCGCGGAACCAGACGAGGTCGAAGAACAGCAGCCCGGTGAGCACCCCGGTGGCGCCCGTGGCGAAGCCGCCGGCCCGCCCCGTCCACAGCACGGCCGGGGTCGTGAAGTAGCTGATGAAGGTGCCGGCGACGAGCAGCGAGAACAGGAGGATGCCCGTCCACTTCACCGCCTTGCGCCAGGCCTTGTCGAACGTCCAGGGCCCGGCGTCCCGGCGCATGTGGACCGGGCGGGGCCCCTCGATCAGCCGCTCGAAGCGTCGCACCACCTCCTCGAGGAGCACGGTCTGGGGGCAGGCGAAGCCGCACCACACCCGCCCGAGCAGCGCGGTGACGAAGAACAGCCCGAAGGCGGCCCCCAACAGGATGAACACCAGCAGGAAGCCGTCGCCCGGCGTGAACAGGTGGCCGAAGACCCACAGCCGGCGATCCGGCAGGTCGACGTGGACCGCCGGGTGGCCCCGGACGGGAATCCACGGAAGGAGCAGGTAGATCGCCAGGAACGGGATGCCGCTCAGGCGGTGGAAGCGGTGCCAGAACCCCCCGGTGGGAAGCTGGTAGACCCGGCTCCGCCGGATGTCCGAGCCCGGCGAGACGGCGCCCAGGTCGCGGGGGCTCACGCGAGGCTCACGGCTGGTGGGAGCGGTCGTAGACGAAGGCGGCGACCTGGTTGACCTTGGCCTCGCCGATGATCGGCTTCCAGCCCGGCATGCCCTTGGACGCCACGCCATTGGCGATCACCTGCTGGATCTCCTCCAGCGCGCCGCCGTGAATCCAGGTCTCGTCGACGAGGTTGGGGCCGGTGGCGCCGGTGAGGTCGGCGGCGTGGCAACCCTGGCAGTTCGCCGTGTAGACCTTCTGTCCGGCGGCGACCGTCTCCGGCGTGACCTCCAGGGCCACCTTCGCCTCGGGCGGGGCGGCGGCCTCGGCGGCGGCGACCTGCGCGTCGTAGAGCGCCGCCTGCGAGCGGTTGCCCCACACGTGCCACCAGCCGAAGTAGAAGATGGCGTACACGAAGGTGCCCAAGAACATCAGGTTGAGCCAGGTGGGCGAGGGGTTGTCGAACTCCTCGATGCCATCGCACTCGTCGGCGTGACCCAGAACCTGTTCGTCCGTCATGCTCCGCTCCTTTCACCGTCCTCGGTGGCGGGGAGTTCGTCGAGGGGCAGCCGGGCCGCCTCCTCGAAGCGCTGGCGGTTCGCCGGGCGCCACGCCCAGACGGCGATCCCGACGAAGGTGGCGACGAAGGCCACCGTGGCGAGAACGGCGGGCCAGACCGCGCCGAGCTCGCCGGACACCTGCCGAAAGAGCAGGCTCACTTGTCGCCTTCCCGGGCGGCGAGCGCCTGGTGGCCCTCGACACCCAGCCGGGTGAGGTAGGCGATCATCGCGACCATCTCGGAATCCGGCGCCACCTCGATGCCCGATTCCTTCAGGGAGTTCGCGATGGCCCCGCCCTGCTCCGCGATCTGCTCGGGCACCTTGGCGACGTCCTCGTCCGAGTACGGCACGCCGAGCTTCTTCATGGTGGCCACGCTCGCGCGCACGTCCTCGGGGTCGAGGCGGTCCTCGGCCAGCCACGGGTAGCGCGGCATGATCGACTGGGGCACGACCTTGCGCGGGTCCATGAGGTGCTCGTAGTGCCAGGCCACGCTCGGCAGGCGCACGCCCACGCGCATCAGGTCGGGCCCGATGCGGCGGGAGCCGAGCTGGAAGGGCCGGTCGTAGGCGTACTCGCCGGCGCGCGACCACTCGCCGTAGCGCTTGACCTCGTCGCGGAAGGGACGCACCCACTGCGAGTGGCAGTTGTAGCAGCCCTCGCGCACGTAGATGTCGCGGCCGGCGAGTTCGAGCGGGGTGTAGGGGGTGATGCCCTCCATGGGCTTGGGGCCCAGGGTGGCCGAGTACATGGGGGCGATCTCGGCGATGCCGCCGATGGCGGCCACCAGCGTGGCGGTGATGGCGAACACCGCCGCGCGCCCTTCGAACAGCCGCCGGTGCCAGGCGTACGGACTCTCGACGCTCATGGGAGCCCCCTTCCTACTTGGCCGGCGCGGGCACGGCGGCCGGTTCCGCGGCCTCGCCCCGCACGGTCTTGACGAGGTTGTAGATCATGACGACCAGGCCGCCCAGGTAGAGCAGCCCGCCGAGCAGGCGCAGCCAGTACAGCGGCAGGAGCACGCGCACGGTGTCCATGAAGGCGCCGTGAACGAGGTTTCCGCTGGCGTCCAGGTCCTTCCACATCAGGCCCTGGGTGATGCCGGCGACCCACAGGGGCACGACGTAGAGCACGATGCCGGCGGTGCCCAGCCAGAAGTGGAGGTTGATCAGGTCGCGGCTGTAGAGCTTCTTCTTCCAGATGTCCGGCACGATGTAGTAGACGCTCGCGAAGGCGGCCATGCCGACCCAGCCGAGCGCGCCGGAGTGGGTGTGGCCCACCGTCCAGTCGGTGAAGTGGCTGAGCGAGTTCACGTCGCGAATGCTCATGAGCGGGCCCTCGAAGGTGCTCATGCCGTAGAAGGTGAGCGCGACGACCCAGAGCTTGATCATCGGGTCGTTGCGGAGCCGCGTCCAGGCGCCGCGAAGCGTGAGCAGCCCGTTGAGCATGCCGGCCCAGGACGGCGCCCAGAGCATGACGCTGAAGACCACGCCCAGCGTCTGCACCCAGTCGGGCAGGCCGGACCAGAGCAGGTGGTGGGGGCCGGTCCAGATGTAGAGGAAGACCAGCGCCCAGAAGTGGATGATGCTGAGGCGGTAGCTGAAGATCGGCCGGTTCGCCGTCTTGGGCACGTAGTAGTACATCAGGCCCAGGAACGGGGTGGTGAGCAGGAAGCCGACGGCGTTGTGGCCGTACCACCACTGCACGAGGGCGTCGGTCATGCCGGCGTAGATCGGGTAGCTGCGGGTGAGCGTGGCCGGCAGGGCGAGGTTGTTGACGATGTGGAGCATGGCGATGGTGAGGACCATCGACATGTAGAACCAGATCGCCACGTAGAGGTGCTTGACCTTGCGGATCGCGATGGTGCCGAAGAAGTTGACGGCGAAGACCACCCAGATCACGGCGACGGCGATGTCGAGGGGCCAGATCAGCTCCGCGTACTCCTTGCCCTGCGACAGGCCGAGGGGCAGGGTGATGGCGGCGGCGACGATGATGAGCTGCCACCCCCAGAAGTGGATCTGGCTGAGCGCGTCGCTGAACATGCGCGTCTTCAGCAGGCGCTGCATCGAGTGGTAGATGCCGGCGAACAGCACGTTGCCCGCGAAGGCGAAGATCACCGCGTTGGTGTGCAGCGGCCGCAGGCGTCCGAAGGTGAGGTAGGGGCTGTCGAGGTTGGCGGGCCAGAAGGGCAGCTCGAGGGCGATGTAGATGCCGACGAGCATCCCGACGAAGCCCCACAGGAGCGTGGCGACGACGAAGGCCTTGACGATCCAGTCGTCGTAGGCGACCGAGCTCGGGGCGCGGCCCTGGGCCTCGGCGTTCCCGGCGGGTTCAGGGTGCGTGGCGGTCACGGTGGACGTCCTCCCGGTATGCAGGATCCGGCATGTGGGGGGCGGTAACCCAGCCCCAGGGTGGCGGAAGGGCGAAACGCGCCCGCATGATCCCAGCCGGTGTCCATTCGCGCTTCACTTGACCATGATCCTCGGTGGGGTAGCGTGGTCGATTCCCGACCCGCGCCGCCTCCGGAAGCGGCGCCCCCTGGAGGTTCCATGGAATCGCTCATCGGCGGAGCACTTCTCGCGGGCCTCGTCGGCAGCCCCCACTGCGTCGGCATGTGCGGCGCCTTCGCCGTCGCCGCCTCCGAGCGGCCCCTGGAGGGGCTGGCCTGGCACGCCGGCCGCCTGACGACCTACGCGGTGCTCGGCGCCCTGGCCGGCGCCGCCGGCAGCGCGCTG
Organism: Deltaproteobacteria bacterium; assembly: GCA_015489145.1. GTDB lineage: Bacteria > Myxococcota_A > UBA796 > UBA796 > UBA2385 > S143-5. Next base: position 30 of record WGAH01000794.1, on the reverse strand, counting down.
CCCGGCCCGCCCTGGGTGGGCCCGGCGCTG
>WGAH01000793.1 GCA_015489145.1 Deltaproteobacteria bacterium | reverse complement strand
GCATCCGGTCGGCCTGCACCCACATGGAGCTGGACCACGGCCGCCTGTTCGCCGGCCTCACCCGCCGCACCGTCGAGCTGGACGGCACCGCCGCCACCCTCGCCCGGGGCGGCCGGCGTCGAGGGGCGCCAGCGCCCGGGCGAGGGTGGCGGCGGTGCCGTCCAGCTCGACGGTGCGGCGGGTGAGGCCGGCGAACAGGCGGCCGTGGTCCAGCTCCATGTGGGTGCAGGCCGACCGGATGCCCCGAGGCAGCCGGCCGGTGACGGCGACGACCCGCTGCCGGTCGAGCCAGGCGCCGGCGAGGCCGGCGAGGAGGTTCATCGCCCCGGGGCCCAGGGTCGCCACGCACAGCCCCGGCCGCCCGGTGAGCACGCTGGCGGCCCCGGCGGCGAAGGCGGCGCTGGCCTCGTGGCGGGTGAGCACGAAGGGCACCCCCTCGCCGTGCAGGGCCTCGACGAGGGGGAGCACGTCCCCGCCCGGGATGCCGAAGGCGTGGCGCACCCCGCGCCGGGCGAGGGCGCGGGCGAGCTGCCCGGCCGCGGTGCCCCCGGGCCGGCGGCGGGCGACGGGGCGCGGCGAAGCGAGGGGCGCGTCGAGGAGGGGCGGCAAGGCGGACTCCTGGAAGGGCGAGCGGCGAAAGCGCCGTCGCCGTCGGGGCGGGGATGCCGGAGGCCCGGACGGGTTACGCCGATCGGGCACATTTGCGAGCCACCCCGGCCGCGCCCCACCACCTCGAAGGGACCATGCTCCGCCACCTCGCGTCGACGGTGCTCCTGGCCGCCCTGCTCGTCCTCCTCGCCGTCCCGACGCCGGCGGCCCGGGCGGCCGAGGTCCTGCGCGCCGACCTCGACGGCAGCGTCGACCCGGGCAGCGCCGCCCACCTGGTCGAGGCCGTGGCCGAGGCCGAGCGCAGCGGCGCCGAGGCCCTGCTCGTCGTCGTCGACACCCCGGGCGGCCTCGTCACCAGCGCCCGGGCCATCGTGCAGGCGGAGCTGGCGGCGAAGGTGCCGGTGATCGTCTGGGTCGGCCCGGCGGGGGCCCGCGCCGGTTCCGCCGGCGTCTTCGTCACCCTGGCGGCGCACCTCGCCGCGATGGCGCCCGGCACCACCATCGGCGCGGCCCACCCGGTCAGCCTGTTCGGCGGCCTCGGCGATCCCGGCGGGGACCCCGGCCAGGGCGAAGCCCCCGACGCCGGCTCGAAGTCCGGCGACGAGGTGATGGGCGAGAAGATCCTCAACGACACGCTGGCCTGGGTGCGGGCCATCGCCGAGGAGCGCGGCCGCGACGTGGCCTGGGCCGAGTCCGCCGTGCGCGACAGCGCCGCGATCACCGCCCGCGAGGCGCTGGAGCAGGGCGTGATCGACCTCCTCGCCCCCGACCCGGACGCCCTGCTCGCCGCCGCCGACGGCCGGGTGGTGCAGGTGGACGGCCGCGCCCGCACCCTCCGCACCCGCGGCGCGACGATCCGCCCCTTCCCGATGAGCGGCCGCCAGCGCCTCGTCCACCTCCTCGGCGACCCGAACCTCCTGTTCGCCTTCATCGGCCTCGGCCTGCTCGGCCTCTACGTCGAGTTCCACAACCCGGGGCTCATCGTCCCCGGGCTCGTCGGCGGGGCCCTGCTCGTCGCCGCCGCCGTCGGCCTCAGCATCCTGCCCTTCAACGCCGGCGGCCTGCTGCTCATCCTCGTGGGCTTCGCCGGCATCGCCCTCGAGGTCTGGGTGGGGGGCAAGGGCCTGTTCGCCGTCATCGGGGGCCTGTGCGTCGCCGGCGGCGGGGCGCTGCTCTTCGACGTGGCGGGCATGGACCTGCGCGTCGACCCGACGGCCCTGCTCAGCCTCGGCGCGCTGGTCGTCCTCGCCGGCGTCCTCGTCGGCTGGCTCGTCGGCCGCGCCCACCGCCGCCGGGTCGCCACCGGCCGCGAGGCGATGGCGGGCCTGGAAGCCCGGGTGGTCGAGGGCGGCGAGGGCGCGGGCTGGGTGCTCGTCGAGGGCGAGCGCTGGCGGGCGCGGTGGTCCGGCCGCCACGAACCCGGCGACACCCTGCGCGTCGTCGCCGTCCGCGGCCTCGAGCTCGAGGTCGAACCCCTCCCCTCCCCCTGACCGGAGGTTCCCGTGGAACTGCTCCCCGTCCTCGTCATCGTCGTCCTCGTGGTGCTCGCGCGGTCGATCCGCGTGCTGCGCGAGTACGAGCGCGCCGTCGTCTTTCGCCTCGGGCGGGTGATCCCCACCAAGGGCCCCGGCCTCATCTTCCTGATCCCCGGCATCGACCGCATGGTGCGGGTGCCGCTGCGGGTGGTGGTCCTCGACGTGGAGAAGCAGGACGTGATCACCCGCGACAACGTCAGCGTCGCCGTCAACGCGGTGGTCTACTTCCGCGTGGTCGACCCCCAGAAGGCGGTGCTGTCGGTGGAGGACTACCTCTACGCCACCGGCCAGCTCGCCCAGACCACCCTCCGGGCCATCGCCGGCGAGGCGGAGCTCGACGAGCTGCTGAGCGAGCGCGAGAAGATCAACCAGCGCCTCCAGGTCATCCTCGACCAGCACACCGACCCCTGGGGCATCAAGGTCACCCAGGTCGAGGTCAAGCACATCGACCTGCCGGTGGAGATGCAGCGGGCGATGGCGCGGCAGGCCGAGGCCGAGCGGGAGCGGCGGGCCAAGATCATCTCGGCCGACGGCGAGTTCCAGGCCTCCGCCAAGCTCGCCGAGGCCTCGGCCGTCCTCGAGCAGAGCCCCGTCGCCCTGCAGCTCCGCTACCTCCAGACGCTCACCGAGGTGGCCGCCGAGAACAACTCGACGACGATCTTCCCGGTGCCCATCGACCTGTTCCTCCCCTTCCTG
>WGAH01000792.1 GCA_015489145.1 Deltaproteobacteria bacterium | reverse complement strand
CCGACGGGGAATGGGGCGGGGCCGGCGGCGAGGCGGCCGGACGCCGCTCCCCGGGGATCATCCTGGCGCCGCGCCCGGCGCCTAGCTCTCGGCCGCCTCGCCGCCGGCGAGGACGGGCACCTCGAGGCCGTGGCGCGCGAGGATCTCGAGGCGCAGGCGCTCGAGCTTGTCGGGGTGGTCGGCGAGGAAGCCCATCGCGTTGTCGCGGCCCTGCCCGAGGCGGTCGTCGCCCATCGAGTACCAGGAGCCCGAGCGCTGCACGAGGCCGAGGTCGTTGCCGAGGTCGATGATCTCGCCGAGCTGGGAGATGCCCTTGCCGTAGAGGATGTCGAACTCGGCCTGCCGGAAGGGCGGGGCGAGCTTGTTCTTGACCACCTTGACCCGGGTGCGGTTGCCGACGCTCTCGCTGCCCTGCTTGATCGAGCCGATGCGGCGGATGTCGAGGCGGATCGAGGCGTAGAACTTCAGGGCGTTGCCCCCGCTGGTGGTCTCGGGGCTGCCGAACATCACGCCGATCTTGTGGCGGAGCTGGTTGATGAAGATCATCACGGCGTTGGACTTGTGGATCGCCGCGGTCAGCTTGCGCATGGCCTGGCTCATGAGGCGGGCCTGGGCGCCGGGGGTGGCGTCGCCCATGTCGCCCTCGAGCTCGGCCCGGGGCACCAGGGCGGCGACCGAGTCGACGACCACCATGTCGATGACGTTGCTCCGCACGAGGGTCTCGGCGATCTCGAGGGCCTGCTCGCCGCTGTCGGGCTGCGAGATCAGGAGCTCGTCGGTGTGGACGCCGAGGCGGCGGGCGTAGGTGACGTCGAGGGCGTGCTCGGCGTCGATGAAGGCCGCGACCCCGCCGGCCTTCTGGCACTCGGCGATCGCGTGGAGGGTGAGGGTGGTCTTGCCCGAGGACTCCGGGCCGTAGATCTCGACGATGCGACCGCGGGGCAGGCCGCCGATGCCCAGGGCGATGTCGAGGGTGATGCTGCCGGTGGAGATCACGTCCACCGTCTGGTGCTGGTCGTCGCCGAGGCGCATGATCGCGCCCTTTCCGAACTGGCGTTCGATGGCGTTGACGGCGGCGTCGATGGCCTTGGCGCGCTTGGGGTCGATGGGCATGGGTCCTCCTGCGGTCGGGTGGGGGGACGGGGTCGCCGTCCGTACGCCCGTACAGTATCGGTGCGCGGCAACCGGGTCAAGCCCTGGATGCGGACAACTTCTGTCCTCAATCGGTTTTTTCTTCCTGACGGGGAAAGCGCTCGCGCAGGTGCGCGAGCAGGCGCTGGTGGATGCCGCCGAAGCCGCCGTTGGAGAGCACCGCGATCACGTCGCCGGGACTGGCCCGACCGGCGAGGGAGCGGGCGATCGCCTCGGCGGTTTCCGCCTCGTCGAGGACGGCGCCTCCGGGGCCCCGGCCCCAGTGGAAGGCCTCGATGCCCCGGGCGCGGAGGTCGTCGACCAGGCGCGCGGCGTCGAAGCGCTCCTCGGGCGGGATCGCGTCGAGGCCCTGCGGGGTGGGCACGACGACGAGGTCGGCGGCGTCGAAGGCCTCGGCGTAGGCCGCCTGGAAGACGTTGCGCCGGCTGGTGTTGCTCCGGGGCTCGAAGACCGCCCACAGGCGCCGCCCGCCGAAGCGCAGGCGCAGGGCCTCCAGGGTCAGCCGCACCGCCGTCGGGTGGTGGGCGAAGTCGTCGATCACGGTGACGCCGCCCACCTCGCCGCGCACCTCCTGCCGCCGGCGGACGCCGTGGTAGCCGGCGAAGCCCCGGGCGAGCGCCTCGGGGGACAGCCCCTCGCGCTCCAGGGCGGCGACGGCGGCCACCTGGTTGTAGAGGTTGTGCTCGCCCACCAGGATGCTGTCGAAGGTGCCCCAGGCCCGGCCCTCGCGCAGCACGGTGAAGCGCATGCGCCCCGCCTCGGTGTCCACGGACTCGATGCGGCCGTCCCAGTCCTGGCCGGGGCCGTAGCGCCGCAGCTCGCAGGGGGGCTCGCCGACGACGGCGGCGACGTCGTCGTCGTCCCAGCGGGCGACGATGCAGCCGTCGGCGGGCACGATGCCGACGAGGCGCGCGAAGGCCTCGCGGCAGTGGTCGAGGTCGCGGTAGATGTCGGCGTGATCGAACTCGATGGAGGTGATCACCGCCGTGTGCGGCCGGTAGTGCAGGAATTTCGGCCCCTTGTCGAAGAAGGCCGTGTCGTACTCGTCGCCCTCGATCACGAAGTGGGGCGGCCGGCCGGCGCGGGCGCTGCGCGGGAAGTCGGCGGGCAGGCCGCCGATGAGGAAGCCGGGCTCGCGCCCCGCGGCCTCGAGCAGCCAGGCGATCAGCGAGGTGGTGGTGGTCTTGCCGTGGGTGCCGGCGACGACGATGGGGCGCCGGTCCCGGAGGAACATCGCCTCGAGCAGCCCGGGAAAGCTCGTGTAGGGGAGGTCGCCCTCGACGAGCGCCCGCGCCTCCTCGTAGACCGCCCGGATCACGTTGCCGACGACGACGAGGTCGGGGCGGTGGTCGAGGTTGCTCGCCCGGTAGCCGACCATGGGCTCGATGCCGAGGCGGGCGAGCTGCTCGCTCATCGGCGGGTAGACCGGGCGGCCGTCCGAGCCGGTCACCCGGTAGCCGGCCTCGACGAGCATGCCGGCGAGGGCCGCCATGGCGGTGCCGCCGATGCCCATGATGTGGATGGTGCGGAGGGG
>WGAH01000791.1 GCA_015489145.1 Deltaproteobacteria bacterium | reverse complement strand
TCCTCGGCGAGGACGACGCCTCCGACCAGGGCGACAGCGGCGCGGGAGCCAGCCGGGACTCGGGCGACAGCTCGCAGGACGACGGCGACCTCGAGGAGGACCCGGAGGGCGACGAGGACTGGACGGTCACCCCCGAGGACTCCAGCGAGCTCCAGTTCGACGACGAGCTGGAGGAGGCGGCGGCCGTGCAGGTCCAGGGCGAGGGCGAGGACACCGCCCGCATCTACCGGCAGCAGCTCGAGGCCGTCGAGGACCTCGGCCCCGACGAGGAGGCCCTGGCCTGGGAGCGCTACCTCAAGAAGTACCCGAACTCGGTGTTCCGGGCGCGCATCGAGAAGCGCCTCGACGAGCTGCAGTCCGAACTGTTCGAGGAGCACGTCGAGGACCGCTACTCCCACACCGAGGACGCCGGGCGCGCCGAGATCCAGTTCGCCCAGCCGATGAACCTGGAGTCCGTCGACCCGCGCTCCCGGGTCCGGCTGGGCTTCGACCTCGGGTTCCCGTCCTACGCCGGCCTGAACGCCGACCTCGAGTGGCAGCTCTGGCGCGAGATGAGCGTCCACGGCGGCGTCCGCAGCCGGCCCACCGGCGAGAACATCGAGGCCGGCGCGCGCTACGCCCTGGTCAAGTCCGCCCGCACCAACCTGCTCGTGACCGCCATCGGCGACTTCCACGTCAACATCGACCCGCTCCAGCCGGGCTTCCGGCCGATGCTCGCGGTGGGCAAGCGCTTCGCCCTGTCCGGCGAGGGGGCGGCCCTCGACGCGATGGCCCAGGCCGGCACCGACCTGGTGCTCGTCAAGAACAACCTCGGCGGCACCCAGCTCTCGGTGCGCGAGACCGGCGGCCTGCACTTCACGATCATCCCCACCCCGGTCGTGCGGATCTGGTTCGAGGGCAACGTCTACATGAAGAACCTCGGCGACGCCGAGCTCCAGCGCCCCTTCCAGTTCGATACCGTCGCCTTCGGCCTCAAGTTCGTCGGCCGCAAGAACCCGAAGGAGGCCCGCTACGAGGTGGGCATCGGCGCCGACGCCCCGGTGGCGATGAACTACTGGGCCTACCACTTCGGCGCGCTCAACGCCGACGTGAACTACTACCTCGACTGATCCCCCCGCCGCCGCCCGCGCCCGACCGCCGGTCCGGTTAGGGGGCCGGCAGCATTCTGGAGGGCGCGTGGGCGACTCGATGTGGGCCCTCACCTTCGACCGTGCCCGCGAGGACTGGGCCACCTCGCGCGGGCTGGTCCGCGAGCGCGTTCCCGTCCCCACCCTCGACGAGCCGGGCGCCGAAGGCGACGTGCTCCTGCGGGTGAAGTGGGCGGGCTTCTGCGGATCCGACCGGGGCATCTGGGACCGCAAGGCATTCGGCGACATGATCCTCGGCAGCCTCGACGCCGAGGGGAAGACGAAGCGCATCGTCGGCCACGAGATGCTGGCCGAGGTGGTCGAGGTGGGCCCGGCGGTGGGCGAGCGCTACGGCTACAAGCCCGGCGACACCGTCTCCACCGAGAGCCACATCATCTGCGGCGAGTGCTACCAGTGCCGGGCCGGCGACACCCACGTCTGCGCCCGCGACACGATCATCGGCATCTCCCGCGACGGCTGCTTCGCCGAGTACATCCGGCTGCCCGCCCACAGCCTGTGGCCCACCGACCTCGACCGCATCCGGCCCGAGGTGGCCGCGGTGCAGGAGCCCTTCGGCAACGCGGTGCACGCCTGCCAGGCCGCGCCGCTCCAGGGGCGCACGGTGGCGATCCTCGGCACGGGCACCATCGGGCTGTTCGCCGTGCTCATCGCCCGGGGCATGGGCGCCCGGCGCGTGATCGGCGTCGAGGTCGACCCGGCCCACGCCGAGCTGGCCCGCAAGCTCGGCTGCGACGAGGTGCTGCGCCCGGCGCTGCCGCCGGCCGACCGCCCCTGGGCCAGCGACCCGGGCCTCGTCGAGCAGGTGCGCGACCTCACCGGCGGCGTCGGCGTGGACGTGGCCCTGGAGATGTCGGGCTTCACCAGCTCGCTGAACAACGCGATCAAGATCACCCGGCGCGGCGGACACGTCGTGATGTTCGGCGTGAAGAACGGCGACGCCGTGATCGAGGACGCCCACCGCGTCGTGATGAACGGCATCACCATCCACGGCATCGTCGGGCGGCGCATCTTCGCGACCTGGGAGATCACGCGCAAGCTGCTGGAGGACCGCGCCAACGGCGTCCAGGACGCGGTGTGGAACGTCATCCTCAACCGGGGCGAGGACACGGTCGCCGACCTCGCCACCTGGGAACCCGGCCCCTTCGAGGCCATGATGCGGCGGCACCCCAAGGTCCTCATCCGGGTGGCCGGCTGACGGCCCCCAAACCCGCTCCCCACGGTGGAGGCCCCATGTCCGAGCAGGCGAAGAAGAAGCTCCAGGCCGAGCTGGAAGGCATTCGCGAGGCCGGTCTGTTCAAGTCCGAGCGCATCATCGTGAGCCCGCAGTCGGCGGCGATCCGGGTCGCCGACGGCCAGGAGGTGCTCAACTTCTGCGCCAACAACTACCTCGGCCTCGCCGACCACCCGAAGCTCATCGAGGCGGCGAAGGAGGCGATGGACCGCTACGGCTTCGGCCTGTCCAGCGTGCGCTTCATCTGCGGCACCCAGGACCAGCACAAGAAGCTCGAGCGCGCCATCGCCGCGTTCCTCGGCATGGACGACGCGATCCTCTACTCGTCCTGCTTCGACGCCAACGGCGGGCTGTTCGAGACGATCCTCGGCCCCGACGACGCCGTGATCTCCGACGAGCTGAACCACGCCTCGATCATCGACGGCATCCGGCTGTGCAAGGCGAAGCGCTACCGCTTCAAGCACATGGACATGGACGACCTGCGCGCGCAGCTCGCCCGGGCCGAGGCCGACGGGGCCCGGGTCAAGCTGATCGCCACCGACGGCGTGTTCAGCATGGACGGCGACATCGCGCCCCTCGACGCGATCTGCGACATCGCCGACGAGCACGACGCCCTGGTCATGGTCGACGACTCCCACGCCACCGGCTTCGTCGGCCGCACCGGCCGCGGCAGCATCGAGCACCGCGGGGTGATGGGCCGGGTCGACATCGTGACCTCCACGCTCGGCAAGGCGCTGGGCGGGGCCACCGGCGGCTTCACCGCCGCCCGGCAGGAGGTCGTCGACATGCTGCGGCAGCGGTCGCGGCCCTACCTGTTCAGCAACACCCTGGCCCCGGCCATCGTCGGCGCGGCCCTCGCCGCCTTCGAGATGCTGTCGGCCTCCACCGAGCGCCGCGACCGGCTGGAAGCCAACACCCGCCGCTTCCGCGAGGCGATGACCGCCGCCGGCTTCGACATCCGCCCGGGCGAGCACCCGATCGTGCCGATCATGCTCGGCGAGGCCCGCCTGGCGGTGCGGATGGCCGACATGCTGCTCGAGCGCGGCATCTACGTCATCGGCTTCAGCTACCCGGTGGTGCCGAAGGGCCAGGCGCGCATTCGCGTGCAGCTCTCGGCGGCGCACACCGACGAGCACATCGATCGCGCCGTGCAGGCCTTCACCGAGGTCGGCCGCGAGCTGGGCGTCGTCGGCTGATCCGCCCGGTCGGGCCGCGAACCGGGAGGCCCCGCCCCGCGGGGCCTCTCGCGTCGGTGGGGGCCGGCGCCCCCGAAAAGGAAAAGCCCCGAGCGGCTGGCTCGGGGCGGGGAAGATGGCGCGCCCAGGAGGAGTCGAACCCCCAACCTTCGGATCCGTAGTCCGACGCTCTATCCAATTGAGCTATGGGCGCGTGTGGAAGAACCCGTGGCGGAGACGGAGGGATTCGAACCCTCGGAGGAGCTTTTGACCCCTCACGCGATTAGCAATCGCGCACCTTCGGCCACTCGGTCACGTCTCCAAAGAACGGGCGACCCGCGGGTCGCGTGAGCTGGCGGAGGCGGTGGGATTCGAACCCACGGTCCCTGGCGGGACTGCGGTTTTCAAGACCGCTGCCTTCGACCACTCGGCCACACCTCCAGGCGCGGCCCCACCCGTCTATTCGGTTGGCGCGGGGGTGGCAAGCCCGGCGTCGGGGGCGGCGGCCCAGGCGGCCCACCAGGCGCGAAAGTCGGCCTCGAAGGCGGCGCTCACCTCGTCCAGGGCGGGGGAGGGCCGGACGTGGTCGGCGAGGCGGGTGACCAGCTCGGGAGCCATGCCGCAGGGCTCGATGCGGTGGAACCAGGCGAGGTCCACGTCGACGTTCAGGGACAGGCCGTGCCAGGAGACCCAGCGGCGCACGGCGATGCCGATGGCGGCGATCTTGCGCCCCTCCACCCAGACGCCGGTGTTGCGCGCGTCCCGGCCCCCCGCGACCCCCCAGCGGGCGAGGACGCGCATCGCGACGGTCTCGAGGCCGGCGAGCCAGGCGTGCAGGTCGCGGCGGTGCGGGGGCAGGCCCACCACCGGGTAGGCGACGAGCTGGCCGGGGCCGTGAAAGGTGACGTCGCCGCCGCGCTCGACGGGGATCACCGGCGCCCCGCCCGGGTCGTGGACGTGGGCGGCGGCGCCGCGCGCCCGGCCGAGGGTGAACACCGGCTCGTGCTCGCACAGGACCAGGGTGTCCGGGGCGCGACCGCCGACGCGGGCGTCGAGGAGGGCCTTCATGCGGGCGTGGGCCTCGGGGTAGGGCAGCCGCCCCCAGCGCTCGACCCGCAGGGGGCTCACCCGCGCTCCCGCAGCAGGTCCTCGACGGCGGCGACCACCCGGGCGTGGACCGCCTCGACGGGGCCGCGGGCGTCGACGCGCACCACCCGCTCGCCGGAGGCCCGGGCGTGGACGACGACGGCGTCGTAGGCCTCCTGCACCCGGCGCAGGCGGTCGAGGGCCTCGAAGCGGTCGAGCCCGCGACCCCGGGCCTGGATGCGGCGCAGGCACTCCTCCGGGTCGAGGACGAGGTGGATCGCCAGGTCGGGCGACGGGAAGCGCGCGTTGAGGGCCGCCACCTCGGCCAGCCCCACCGACAGGGACTGGTAGGCGAGGGAGGAGTGGGTGTAGCGGTCGGTGACGACGGCGCAGCCGCGCTCGAGGGCGGGAAGCACGAGGCGGTCGAGGTGATCGCGCCGGTCCGCCGCAAAGAGGTAGGGAAACACCGCGTCGCCGAGGACCGCGGCCGGGTCCTCCGGGTCGAGGGCGCGCCGGATGAAGCGGCCGACGGGGCCATCGGTGGGCTCGCAGGTGAGCACCACCTCGGGCCAGCCCCGGGACTCGAACCAGCGGGCGAGGAGCCGGGCCTGGGTGGTTCCCCCCGAGCCGTCGATGCCTTCGATGTCGATGAAGACGGAGCGCATGACCGCCGCTAACCCGCGGAGCCGCCGCCCTGGGCCGGGGCCGTTGCAGGATCCTCACACGCTTCTTTCCCCACCGCGATCCCCTCGCGGTATGACCTGGGACAGGAGGATGAATGTTCGCTCTGTTCGCGCTCGGCCTGACCGCCTCGGCCGCCACCCCCGACTACCCGCTCGCCGACGTGCTGGCGGACGATCCCGCCGCGATCCTCGCCGACGTGCGCGACGCCCTCGCCACGGCGAGCGAGACCGGCGACCCCGCCTGCCTCACCCCGGTCGTCGCCCGGGCCCGGGCCAACGCCGACCGGTTCACCCCGGCCCAGTGGCGCGAGCTGCGCGACCTCCTGGCCCTGCCGGAGCCGGTTCCCGCCGAGGACGTCGCCCCCGCCGACACCTGCTGGGCGTCGGAGTTCCCGAACACCCTCGAGAGCGACCACTTCCACCTCGAGTGGGAGGACGGGGCCTTCAGCGAGAGCATGGCCCAGAACTTCCTCGACTCCCTCGAGGAGTCGTGGTCCACCGAGATCGACGAGCTGGGCTGGAAGGCGCCGACGAGCACCGACACCTACAAGCTCATGGTCTTCGTGCCGGACGAGTCGCGCTACGCCGGGGCCTACACCACGGTGGACAACTGCGAGGGCTCGTGGATGCCCTACATCGTCGCCTACTCGGGCAGCTTCTCCTACGGGAGCTGGTACAAGACGATGGCGTCCCACGAGTTCAACCACGCCAGCCAGTTCGCCTACGGCTTCGCCCACGAGTTCTGGTGGTGGGAGGCCACGGCCACCTACGCCGAGGAGTACGTCTACCCGTCGTACAACGACTGGTCGGACATGGTGTCCTACTACGCCAGCATCCCCTACATCGGCATGAACGCCTCGGCGGGCAACAGCAACAACAGCGAGCTGTTCTACCACACCTACGCCATGGCGATCTGGGCGTTCTACCTGGACCAGCACGTCGGCGGCCACGACCTCGTGCGCGGCACCTGGGAGTACTCCGAAGGCGAGCACGGGCAGTACAACCTCTGGATGCCCGACGTGATCGACGGCATCGAGCTCGACGGGCAGACCTTCGACTTCGACGAGGTCTACGAGGGCTTCCTCGCCGCCGCGGCGGTCATGGACTTCGACGAGCGCAACGGCTACCGCACCCCGAACCGGGTGGACACCGTGCGCGAGCTTCCGGCCACCGGCGTCGAGGACGACACCGACCCGCCCCAGAGCCTCGGCCAGGCCTTCATCAAGTTCGACGGCGACCTCGCCGAGGACGGCATGGAGCTGAAGGTGAGCTTCCAGGGCGACCCGGCCGCCGACGGCTGGTACGCCGTCCTGGTGCGCGGCGACACCTCCGTGGAGGAGATGGTGCCGATCCCGCTCGACGAGAACTACGCCGGCGAGGCCACCATCCCCTTCGAGGGCGGCGCCGACCTGCACCTCGTCGTCTCCCCCGTCCTCGAGGATGCCCAGGGCTACAACTACTCGTGGACCCGGGCCGACGAGTTCACCTACTCGTGGGAGGCCGAGGTCTTCGACCCGAACGCCGTGCCCGAGGACACCGGCGTCGCCCCGCCGAGCGCGGGCGACGGCGAGCCGAAGGCCTGCGGCTGCGCGACGGGCGGCGGCGCTGCCGGCCTCGCCTGGCTCGCCGGCCTCGCGGCCCTCGCCGTCCGCCGCCGCCGGTAGGCGCGCCGGCCAGGAGCGCAGGAGGAGCGCCGGCCTCCGGCCGGCACCCCGAGCACGCAAGCAGCACAAGGGGAGCGCCGGCCTCCGGCCGGCGCCCCGACAGCGGCAGGCCCCGGGACCGGCCGCCGCTACTTGTTCACGATGTGAATCGCCTGCTTGAGCGCCGCCTTGGCGGCCTCCATCACCGCCTCGCCCAGGGTGGGGTGCGGGTGGATGGTCAGGCCGATGTCGAGGACCTCGGCGTGCATTTCCAGCGCCAGGGCCGCCTCGCTCACCAGGTCGCTGGCGTGGGGGCCGACGATGGTGACGCCGAGGACGCGCTGGTCGGCGGCGTCGGCGACCACCTTGACGAAGCCGTCGGTCTCCATCGTCGTGAGCGCCCGGCCGTTGGCCGCCCACGGGAAGCGACCGACCAGCACCTCGCGGCCCTGCTCGCGGGCCTCGTGCTCCATGAGCCCGGCCACGGCGATCTCCGGGTCGGTGAACACCACGGCGGGCACGACGCGGGCGTCGTTCTCGGCCGGGTGCCCGGCGATGACCTCGGCGGCGACCTCGCCCTCGTGGCTCGCCTTGTGGGCGAGCATCGGCCCCGTCGCCACGTCGCCGATGGCGTAGACCCCGTCCACCCGGGTGCGCTGCTGCCGGTCGACGACGACGTGCCCGCGCGGGTCGATCTCGACGCCGAGGTCGGCGAGCCCCTCGGAGTTGGGCCGCCGCCCCACCGTCACGAGGATGCGGTCGGCGGGGATCTCCACCTCGCCCTTCGGGGTCTCGACGCGGACCACGGCGGCGCCGTCCCGTTCCTCCCAGCCCAGCGCCCGGCTGCGGACGTGGACCTTCACCCTGGTGCGCTTCAGCCGCCGGCGGACGAGCTTGACCACCTCCGGGTCGAAGCCCGGGAGCACGTCGTCGGCCATCTCGACCACCGTGACCTCGCTGCCGAGCTTCCGGTAGGCCTGGCCCAGCTCGAGGCCGATGTAGCCGCCGCCGATGACGACGAGCCGCCCGGGCACCTCGTCGAGGGCGAGCGCGCCGGTGGAGTCGAGGACGCGCTGCTGGTCGACCTCGAAGCCGGGAATCGCCACCGGCCGCGAGCCCGTCGCGAGGACGACGTGGCGGGCCTCGATGCGGACGGGGCCATCGGCGGTGGCGACCTCGACGGTGTGCGGGTCGAGGAAGCGGGCCTCGCCCTCGACCATCGCGACCTTGTTCGCCTTGAGGAGCGTGCGGACGCCGCCGGTGAGGCGGTCGACCACCGACTGCTTCCAGGCCTGGAGCGCCGGCATGTCCACGGCGGCGGCGCCGTCGAGGCGAATGCCCATCTTGCCGAGGTGCGCGAGTTCCTCGAAGCGGCGGCCGGCGGTGATGAGGGCCTTGGAGGGGATGCAGCCGACGTTGAGGCACACGCCGCCCCACTGGCCGCGGTCGACCACCACGGCGTCCACGCCGAGCTGGCCGAGGCGGATGCCGCAGACGTAGCCGCCGGGGCCGGCCCCCAGCACGAGGGCTTCAACCTTGCGAGTCTCCATGTTCTACCCCTGGTTGGTGTTCGGCGCCGGGATGCGGACGTGGACCAGCCCGCCCCGGTCGCGGGCGGCGGCGACGGCCTCGCGCACCGCCGCCTCGTCGAGGTCGGCGCCTCGATACCCGAGGCCGTGGGCCGCGGCCAGCGCCTCCGGATCGAAGCCCAGGTGCGGGGCCACGGGGGCGCGCTCGTCGAGAACCGGGTCGGCGAGCAGGAAGACGACGGGCAGCGCGCGCAGGGCCACGAGGTTGAGGGCCTCGTGGAAGGGCCCCGCCGCGGCGGAAGCCGGGCCGACGAAGCACAGGGCCGGACGCCCCGAGGCCCAGGCGGCCCCGGCGGCGTGCAGCGCCCGCTGGCCGGGCACGCCGCTGCTGCCGCCCACCCGCAGCCCCGGCAGCGGCGCGGTGCCGCGGAGGTCCTCGGGGGCGGCGCCGCGCAGGACGGCGCCGACGCGCTCGCGGCGGCCGGGGAAGACCCAGTCGTCCGGCTCCATCGCCGCCCAGCCGCCGGCGACGAGCGGCGCCCGCCGCCCGAGGGGGACGTGGTCGGGGCCGGCGAGGGCGGCGTCGGCGGCCCGAACGCGGTCGAGGGCCTCGCTCATCGCAGCTCCAGCAGCAGCCGCTCGGGCTCCTCGAGCACCGCCTTGAGGGCCGAGACGAAGCGCGCGCCGACGGCGCCGTCGATGACGCGGTGGTCGAAGGAGGGCGACAGGTACATCATCTTGCGGATCACCACCTGCCCGTCGCGGGCGACGGGGCGGTCGTGGATCTGGTTCACGCCGAGGATGGCGACCTCGGGGTGGTTGATGATCGGGGTGGCGAAGCGGCCGCCGATGTTGCCCACGCTGGTGATGGTGAAGGTGCCGCCCTGGAGGTCGTCGAGGGCGAGTCGGCCGGCGCGGGCCTTGCCGGTCAACTCGGCCAGCTCGGCGGCGAGCTGCACGATGGGCTTGTCCTGCACGTTCTTGACCACCGGCACCACCAGGCCGGCCTCGGTGTCGGTGGCGATGCCGATGTTCACCGGCGCGCGGACGACGAGGGT
This sequence comes from Deltaproteobacteria bacterium, assembly GCA_015489145.1. Taxonomy (GTDB): domain Bacteria; phylum Myxococcota_A; class UBA796; order UBA796; family UBA2385; genus S143-5. Next base: position 11,656 of record WGAH01000791.1, on the reverse strand, counting down.
CTCGGCCTCCTCGTCCATGACGGCGTTGACGGTGGGGAACTCGCGAAAGACGAGGCAGAGCGCCTTCATGATGAAGGGGATGTAGGTGAGCTTGACCTCGCCGGCGGCGGGCTGCAGCGCCCGGCGCAGCTCGACGAGGCGGGTGGCGTCCACCTCGTCGACGTAGGTGAAGTGCGGCACCGTGCGGTAGGACTCCACCATCTTGCGGGCGATGCGGCGGCGCAGGCCGACGATGCGGACCCGGCGGTCCTCGCCGGCGGGAGCCGGGGCGGCCACCGCGGGCGGCGCGACGATGCGCTCGGCCACGGCCGGAGGCGCGGCGAGGTCGGCCTCGACCGCGGCGGGCGACGCGGCGGCCGCGGCGTCCACGTCGCCGCGCAGCACCCGGCCACCCTTGCCGGTGCCGCGCACCGTGGAGAGGTCCACGCCCTTCTGGCGGGCGTAGGCGCGCACCGCCGGGCTGGCGAGGACGGGGCCCGCCGGCCTCGCCGGCGCGGGCTTCGCCGGGGCCTCGGCGGGAGCCGGCGCGGCCTTCGCCGGAGCCTCGGCGGGAGCCGGCTTCGCCGGGGCCTCGGCGGGAGCCGACGCCGGGGCGGCGGTCTTCTCCGGGGCGGGCGCCTGGACCGGCGCCTCGGCCTTCGCCGGGGCGGGCGCGGCCTCCGAGGGCGCCGGCGCGACCCCGGCCCCGGACTCGTCGATTTCGAGAAGGGGCGCGTGGACGGCGATCACGTCGCCCTCCTCGCCGTGGCGCCGCACCACCGTGCCCGCCGCCGGCGAGGGGATCTCGACGGTGGCCTTGTCGGTCATGATCTCGCAGACCGGCTGGTCGCGCTGGATGCGGTCGCCCTCGGCCACCAGCCAGCGCACGATTTCTCCCTCGACGATTCCCTCGCCGATCTCGGGCAACTCGAACACGATCATCGAACCGGACCTCCAGGTGCTCAGTCTTCGAGGACGCGCCAGACCGCCTCGGCGATGCGCGCGGCCTCGGGCTCCGCCGGGGCGATGGGGGCTTCGAGGCGCCAGAAGGCGCGGTCCACCACGGCCTCGACCAGCCCCGGCGGCGGCTGCACCACCACCGCGCGCCCGGAACGCGCCACCGCCTCCCCCGCCGCCTCGGCGTCGAGGGGCGCCAGCGCGCGCAGGTCGAGCACCTCGACCTCCACGCCGTCCTCGGCCAGTTCCCCGGCGGCCTCCAGGGCGGCGGCCACCCCCTCGCCCCAGGCGAGCACCGCGGCGGCGTCGCCCTCCCGGCGGCGCAGGGCGCGCAGGCCCTCGCCGGCCCCGGGCAGCGCGGCGAGGCGGGCCGGCTCCAGCAGGATGGTGAGGCCCGGCCGGCGCAGGGCCTCGGCGAGAAGGGCGGCGGCATCGTCCTCGCAGGCGGCGGCCACCACCGAGGGGCCGGTGGCGGCGGCCAGGAACGTGGCCGACTGCCCCGCGGGCCAGGGCACGCGCGCCACCAGGGGGCCGGGCAGGCCGACCGCCTCGGCGGCGAGTTGCGGCAGGGCCGCCAGCAGGCTGTCGGGCCCGGCCAGCTCGACCACCGGCCGCCAGCCGCCCAGCGCCATGCCCAGGGCGACGCCGGCGAGGGTGGCGTCGGCGGCGGGCAGGGCGTGGACCCGGTCGGGCCAGGCGGCGGCGAGGCCGGCGGTGACCCGGGACAGCTCCGGCGCCTCGCCGAGCAGGCACACGTCGGCCCCGTCGCGCAGGGCTCCCTCCAACGCGGCTCGCAGCACGCGGCTCATGGGCTCGCCTCCAGGCCGGCCGCGTCCTCGCGGCCCTGCAGGTAGCGGTTCACGAAGAACTCGGCCGCCCGGTAGCTGCTCCGCACCAGCGGCCCGCTGGCGACGAAGCGGAAGCCGAGATCGAGGCCGATGCGCTCGTAGCGGGCGAACTGCTCCGGGGTGATCCAGGCCTCGACGGGCAGGTGGCGACGCGAGGGCCGGAGGTACTGCCCGAGGGTGAGGAAGTCGCAGCCGACGGCCCGCAGGTCGCGCATCGTCTCGACCACCTCCTCCTCGGTCTCGCCGAGGCCCACCATGATCGAGGACTTGGTGAGCTGGCCCGGACGCAGCTCGCGGGCGGCGGCCAGCACGTCGAGGCTCTGGCGGTAGCCGGCCCGGGGATCGCGCACGCGGGGCGTGAGGCGGGCGACGCACTCGACGTTGTGGGCGAAGACGTCGGGCTCGGCGGCGAGCACCGTCTCCAGGGGGGCGCGCTCGCCGCGAAAGTCGGGGCCGAGGAGCTCCACCCGCACCGGCCGCCCCTCGTGGCGCAGCGCGCGCACCGCGCGCACGCAGGCGGCGAGGTGGGCGGCGCCCTGGTCGGGCAGGTCGTCGCGGTCGACGCAGGTGAGGACGACGTAGCCGAGGCCCATGCGGGCCACCGCCTCGGCGAGGCGGGCGGGCTCGTCCGGGTCGAGGGGGTCGGGATGCTTCGCCGTGTTCACGGCGCAGAAGCGGCAGGCCCGGGTGCAGGTGTCGCCCATCACCATGAAGGTGGCGGTGCCATGCCCCCAGCACTCGCCCACGTTCGGGCAGTGGGCCTCCTCGCAGACGGTGTTCAGGTGCAGGCCGCGGGCCCGGGCCTTGACCGCCGCGTAGGCGGCCCCGCCGGGCATGCGGACCTTGAGCCAGTCGGGTTTCGGTTGCACGGTCGCGTCCTCGCGGGTGCCGCGTATCCCAATGGGCCGCCGGAGGTAGGTGGGCGGCGCCGCGCGCGCCTCCCGCGCTCCAGGCGGGACGCCGCTCCTACTCCGGGCCCGGCGGGCCGGGGGGCGGGAACTCGGCGGCCTCGCCGGGGAGCCGCTTCGCGTTCAGGGTCCAGTCCCAGGGGATCCAGGCCAGGCGGCAGTCCTCGGCGTGGGCGCGCATCCAGGCGGCGGCCTCGCCCTCGGTGTAGTCGGCCATCCAGGCGCACAGCGTCGGGGCGTCGGTCCAGTCGAGGAAGTCGTCGCGGTACCACCGGAACAGCTCGCTGGCGGCGTAGCCCGCGCCCTCGCGGCGCAGGGCCGGGCCGGCGAGCCACCGGCGCATGGCGGCCTCCATCTCGTCCTGGAGGTCGTCGTCCTCCCACCAGCGCAGGGGCGGGCAGCTCCGGCTGGCGCAGTTCAGCGCCACGTGAACCAGGGGCTCCTGGTAGCGGTCGACGATGTAGTGCTTCTCGAGGTGGTAGAGGGTGACCCACTCCTTGTCGACGCGCACCTGCTGGCCCCAGAAGAAGCTCGCCCCATCCACGAGGCCGAAGACGCCGATGCGGACGTCGCGGACGCTGCGGATCGGCCAGTGGCGGAGCACGCCCTCGACGACGGCGGCGTTGTAGGCGTTGACGAGGAAGGCGATGCGGCGGTCCTCGGCCGACTCCCGCATCGCGTCGGACTCGGGGCCGTGCATCGCCACCCACCGCAGGTAGCGGCGCAGGGCCGCGCGCTGCCGGCGAATGCGGGCGTAGTCGACGCGGCCATCCTCGTCGACGGCGGCGGCGAGGACCTGCCGCCAGCGCGCCGCGGCCCGCGCCGAGGGGGGGGCGTCGCCCACGTCGAGGCGCTCCGCGCAGCCGGCCAGGGACAGGCCGGCGAGCAGCACCCCGACCGCGAACCCCCGGCGCATCAGTGGAGGTGTCGCGCGAGGATGGCGAACAGGCCGCCGCAACCGGCGAACAGGAAGCCGAACAGGCCGATGATCGCGCCGACGATGTAGCGGGGCTGCCACAGGGCGCCGGATTTCGCCCGGTAGAACAGGTGGACGAGCGGGGCGAAGGGGCCGCTGCTCATCGCGTAGACCGAGGCCTGGCGGCGCACCTCGGCGGCCATGTCGGCGGCGGTGGGCGGCCGGCGCCCCCCGGCGCGGGAGGCTCCGGGGGCGGCGGAGCCGACGGCGGCCCCACCGGGCGAGGCGGCGGCCTGCACGGTGAAGCGCGGCCCCTGCGGGTGGCCGATGGCGAAGGCCTCGCCGGCGCGGAGGGGCACGGCGGTGGTGACGGCCCGGGCGCCGCCGGGACCGAGGACGTAGAGCGCCGCGCCGGCCTCGGCGGGCTGGAGGAACCAGGAGCCGTCGGGGGCCGGCGTCACCCAGCAGTGAATCGGACGGGCGCCCACCGCCGGAGCGAGGGCCACCGCGCACCGGGAGGCGTCGCTGCCGAGCGCGACGGGCCCCGGCGGGAACGGCCCGAAGACCGTGCCGCCGAACTCGGGAGCGAGCTGCAGGAGGGTGGCGTGCACGGCGGCAGTCTATCGCCCGAGCCCGCCGGGTGCCGCCCGCGGGCGGGGGGCGATCCGCGGCCGAGAGGTGGCGCCCGGGTTCTCGTTCGCCCTCTCGCCGGCCCCGGGGGTTAGGCGGTTCCCGTTCCCCCAGCCCCGGAGCGACCATGCGCCCGCGCCTCCTCCCGACGCTGCTGCTCGCCCTGCCGGTCGCCTGCGGCGGGGGAAGCACCACCCTCGACGACTGCCGGTCGATGGACCCCGGGCCGAAGGCCGACGAGTGCTGGGCCGACCACGCCGCGGAGCTGTTCCGCCAGGACGCCGAAGAAGGCGTCAAGATCGTGACCACCAAGGTCCAGGACCCGCGGGTTCGCGACTACATCTGGCTCACGGTCACCCGCGAGGTCGATCCCAGCTCCTTCCGCTACTGCGACCGCATCCAGGAGGAAGCCCTCGCCCGGCGCTGCCGGGTGCTCGTGAGCCGGCCCCACCTCCACCGCGAGCTGGTCAAGGGGCAGAAGGCCGAGGGCCCCCAGGGCGCGGGCGGCGGTCCCCCGCCCGGCGCGGGGGGGCCGCCGCCGGTGGGACCCGGCGCGCCGCCGCCCCAGGGCGCCACGATGCCGCCTCCTCGCGGCGAGGGCGGCCCGCCGCCGCCCCAGGGTGCGGGCGGGCCGCCGCCTCGCCGGGGAAGCGGAGAAGCCTCCGAACCGGCACCGCCCCCGGCCGGCGACGAAGGCGCGCCCTGAGCGCGCCTGCCCTCCGCGGACCCGCCTGAAGCCAGCCCCGGGAAACCCGATAGGGCCAGGGGTGTCGGAACCCGTGGCCCCGAAGTGCCGCCCGGGTGCCGTCCCGCAGGAGGTGAGCCCTCGTGAGGTCCCCGATCCGCCTGAGCTTCGCCCTGCTCCCCCTCCAGGTTCTCGCCGCCGAGCCCGTCTCGGAGGCGCCGGCCGGCGCGGTCCGGGAGCCCGCCGCCGAGGCCCCCGCCGCGGAGCCCGCGGAGCCCGCCGCCGCGGAGCCCGCGGAGCCCGCCGCCGAGGCCCCCGCCGCGGAGTCCGCGGAGCCCGCCGCCGAGGTCCCCGCCGCCGAGGCGGCCCCGACCTCCCTGCCGGATCTCTGGCGGGCGATGGACCCGGACGCGCTGCTCCAGGAGGCCATCGAGCACCGCTCCGTCGGCGACTTCCAGGGCGCCGACGAGCGCTTCGCCGTCCTGCTCGAGCGCGGAGCCTCCCCGACCGTGCTCTACCACGCCGCCCTCAGCCTCGAGTTCCAGGAGCGCTACGAGCGGGCGATCGCCCTCTACGAGCTCGTGGACGCGAAGTGGCCCGACAGCCCCGAGGCCCTCGACGCCCGCTTTCGCCGCGCCCTGTGCCTGGAGGACCTCGGCCGCCACGCCGAGAGCCTGCGCGCCGTCCGCGCCCTCGAGCGCGCCGGGGACTGGGACGACCACGACCGCCTCACCCTCGAGATCGAGCGCGGCGTCGCCGAGATTCGCGGGGGCCATGCCCGGCGCGGGGTGCGGCGGGTGCAGCGGGCCCTCGCCGAGCTGGAGGGCACCGACGAGCTGACCTGGATGCGCGCCCGGGGCCGCCTGGCGCTGGCGGCCTACCTGTTCGAGCGGGCCGGGCGCATTCCCCTGCGCGGCGACCGGCGGGCGGCCCGGGCGCTCAAGCGCCGCGCCCACCTCCTCAGCCAGGGCGAGCGGCAGGTCACCGCCATCGCGAAGCTCGGCGAGCCCGAGCAGGTGCTCCGGGGGCTGGTGCTGCTCGGCGACGCCTACCTCGCCCTGCGCGACGACCTCCTCGCCGCGCCGCCCCCGCGCCGCCTCGACGCGGAGCAGGCCCGCCTCTACCGCGAGATGGTGGCCGAGCGGGCGCGCACCCTGGAACGCAAGGCCTGGGCCTTCTACGACGAGGGCGTGAAGCTCGCCGCCCGCACGCGCTGGCAGGGCGCCGTGGTCGCCGAGCTGCGGGACCGCCGCGACGCCATCGCCCCCGCCGAGGCCGCCGCCGCGGATGCCCCCGACGCCTCGCGGTAGGTTCGAGCCCGCCGAGGGAAGAGGGGATGGCCATGGGTTCGAGTTCCCGGTACGCCGCTCGCGATGCCGAGGAGCGCGCTCGCCGCGAGGAGCTCGCCCGGCTCTGCCGGAGGGACGGCCTGCCGCTGCCGTGGGGGCCGTACCGGGCGGCGCCCCACACCTGCTACCGCTGCGGCCGGCGCGTCGTCGTCTACGCCTGGGTCGGGCACGAACCGTGGTCGGCCAACCCGCCGCCGCCACCACCGCGCCCCCGCACGTTGAAGCTGCGGAGAACCCTGCAATCCGGCGGGCAGAGGTACTGGGTGAACACCTGTTCCCGATGCGGCGCCGTGCAGGGGGACAACTACCTCTACCACGACGGGGAGCCTGGAGAGCCGCCTCCCTTTCGCTTCACCTGGCTGGGGGCGCGGATCGAGATCCCCGGCGACGTGCTTCCCGCGCTCCGCCGGGACGCGGCGCCCCGCGACGAGCCGCGGGGGAACGGTGGCTGAGCGCCTCTCGACGGTGCGACTCGAGTGGGTGGTCCACGACGGGCGGGACGTCCACGTTTCGACCTTCGCCGGGCTTCCTCCCAGCGCGCGACCGGAGGTCCGCTGCCCGGCCTGCGGGGGCGTCCTCGTGCTGAAGCTCGGCGAGAAACGCGCGTGGCACGCGGCCCACAAGGAGGCCACCGCTTGCGGCCTCGCCGATCCCGCGGCCGCCCTGCACCACAACACGCGCATGGCCCTCGCCGAGAAGCTGCGCGGCGTCGATGCGATCGAGGTGGAGGAGGCCTGCGTGGGCCCCGGCGAGGCCATCGGTGGGACAGCCGGCGCCTGTCCGCGGCGACGGGTCCGCCCCTGGCGCGCCGGCTGGACTGCCGTGGAGGCGAAGCGCACGCTCCACACGCGCCGTCCCGACATCCGGCTGGTGAAGGACGGCGGCGTGGTGGGCCTCGTCGAGGTTCGCGGCCCCGGCGGCTTCGAGGCCGACAAGACCCCCGCGGGCTGGGAGGCGCCCTGGATCGAGGTCGCCGCCGAGGGCCCGCGCGCGGTCGGCGACTGGCGGCCGGGTACGCCCCTGCCGGTGCTGCGGGTGGGGCCGGGCGAACCGTACCGGTGCGCGCGCTGCCGCGACCTGGCCCACCGCGGGGCGCGGGGGCGCATCCGGGAGTCGGGTCGCGGGGAACGGGTACACCGGCCCACCGGGGCCGTGGAGCGCGCCCGCCGGGAGGCGCGGGAGGTCGCCCGCCGCTTTCGCTCCGAGGCCAGCACCCTGCGCACCCGCATGCGCTCGGGCGGCGTCGAGTTCATCCGGCTTCTCCTCTTCGACCGCTTCGACCCCGACGCCACGGTGCGCCGCGACGGGATGGTCGTGGGCAGGGTCTTCCGCGATGGCGTCCTTCTCGAGGCCTTCGTCGGCATCCTCGGCGAGGCCGAGGTGCTGGAGACGGTGGGCGCCCGGGCCGGGAAAGCCGGCTACGAGCGCCTTCGCCGCGCCGCCGAGACGCGGCTCGCCGCCCTTCGGGCCGGCGGCATTCCCGTCGACGTGGCCCCGCGCTGGATCCGTCCCTGGGATCGACTGAACGACGCGGCCTTCGTCGCGGACTGGCAGGACCAGGGCCTCCGCTGGCGGTGGCCCGTCCCGATCGCCGAGCGGCCCTCTCCGTGGCGCGTGGCCTGGACGGTGGGGGAGGTCGACGGCCTCGACCTGCTCCGCTACCTGTTCGGTCGCTACCTCGCCGGGCTTCCCGTGCGCCGCCTGTGGTCGCGGCGCACCGGGCGCTGGTTCCAGCCCGCCGTCCTGGCCGAGCTGCCCTGGCGCCTCGACCCTCCGGGAACGGAGCCGCCAACCCGCCGCTGAACGGCGGAGGCGCTCCCGCCCGGGCGCCTCAGCGCCCCTGGATGGTGAGGAGCACCCGGCGGCGGGGGCGCGGGCCGTCGAAGTCGCAGAGAAAGACGTTCTGCCAGGTCGACAGGGCGAGGCGGCCCTCGCGGATCGGGATGACCTCGGAGGGCCCGACGAGGCCGGCCTGGATGTGGGCGTCGGCGTTGCCGTCGACGCGGTCGTGGCGCCAGCGTCCCGCGGGCACGAGGCCGGCGAGGCAGTCGAGCACGTCGCGCCGGATGTCCGGGTCGTCGTTTTCCTGCACCATGAGGGCCGCGGTGGCGCCCTGCGCGTAGAGGGCGCACAGGCCGTCCCGCACGCCGGATCGCCGCACCTCGGCCCGCACCTGCTCCGTGATGTCGACGAGCTGCCGCCGCTCGGTGGTGCGGACCTCCACCACCGCCAGGTGTTGCTTCATCGCTCTCCCCTGCCCGCCCCGCGGTGCCTCGGGGCGGCGCCGAGAGGCTACCAGACGCCCCGCCCACCCGGTCAGGCGGCATGGGCGGCGAGGAACTCCAGCTCCGGGCGCTCCACCCGGAACCAGCGCCGGCCGCCGTCCTCGCTGCCGAGGGCGACCGGCCCGCCCCGGGCGGACCAGGCCAGGGCGCGCACCCGCCCCTCGGCGGCGGCGACGTGGACCCGGGCGGGCGCGGTCCCCAGCGCGGCGCGAATCCCCGCCGCCCAGCCGTCGCGCCGCCACCGGCCGCGCCAGCGCCAGCGCTCGCCGTCGTCGGTGAAGGCCACCGGCGTGCCGTCGGCCTCGCGGTCGAGGCGGGCCACGGCCCGGTCGGGCACCCGGCGGCTCCGCAGGCGACCGCCCCGGTCGAGGACGTGCAGGAAACCGCTCGGGTCGTCGAGGAACCAGGCGCACTGCGAGGCGAGGACCACCGGCTCGGCCCGGGCGTCCACCGCCAGGAAGCGGTCGAAGCCCCCGCCGGCGCGCAGGCGCATCGCCGCCACCAGCCCCGGGTGGGCGCGCGTGGCGGCCCGCCCGGCCCCGGCCGGCCGCCAGGCCGCCGCCACGCGCTCGTCGGCGCCCTCGACGGGCAGCGAGCCCACCGCCCACCAGCCGCCGCGCCCGGGACCGATCCAGCCGGCCCCCTCGGGAAGGGGCAGGTCGCGCCAGCCCTCCGGCGTGCCGATGCGCGCGAGGCCCGGCGCGACGCAGGTCACGGCGCCGGGGTCGGCGAACAGGCCGACGCGGTCCCAGTCGCAGGCCAGGGGGGGCACCGGGAGCCAGCGATCGCCGTCGTCGGAGCGCCAGGCGCGCACGCGGTCGCCGTCGCCCGCGGCGAGCACCGCCCGCCGCCCCCCGGCGAAGGCGATGCGCGAGGCCGGCAGCCCCGGGAGGGGCGGCACGCCCTCCAGCGGGAGCAGCGCGTCGCCCACCAGGCGGGCCAGGCGCCCCTCGGCGGTGCGAACCAGCCAGCCGGCGCTCAAGAACCGGCCTCGAAGCGGGTCTCGGCCGGCGGGTAGAGCTCGTCGACGATCCAGTCCCCGGCCTCCGCGCCCGCCCAGGCGCCGGAGATGGCCCCGACGAGGCCGCCGATCAGGGAGCCGATCGCCGCCCCGGGCGCCGCGCCGGCGCCGCCGAACCAGGCGCCGATGCCGGCCCCCGCCATGCCGCCGAGCTTCGCCCCGGCCCAGCCTCCCGCCAGCGCGCCGGCCAGGCCCGTCGCCTCGCGGATGAAGACCTTGGGGCGGTCCTCGGGCGGGGCCTTCCAGACGCGGTAGCCGGACACGGCGAGGTCGATGGCGATGAGGATGCGGCCCGCGATGCGAAGGCGCCCGGCCCAGCGGTTCACCCGGCGGTTGGTGCGGGTGGCGGCCTCGATGATCTCGCCGTCGCCGCGCGGGGCCATGCCGCGCGCCGGGTCGCCGGAACGGAGCTGCCCGTAGCTCGGGCCCAGCGCATCGCCGTACTTGACGAGGTTGCGCTGCTCGGCCCAGCTCTTGAGCACGTCCCAGCGGCGGATCCGCGCCTTGGCGGCGTTGCGGGCCTCCACCGCCCACTTCGCGATCTCCTCGTCGGGGACGCCCCGCGACCGCATGTAGGCGATCTCGTCGGCGATGGCGGCGTCGGCCTGCTGGTAGAGCGCGCGCAGGGCCGCCTGGTACTCGGCGAGGGCGCCGGCGCCGCCGGCCAGGTCGTCGGGTCGGCCGCCCGGATCCCCGGCGAGGGCCCGCCCCGCGGCGGCAAACGGCGAGGGCGCGTCGCCATCCTCGCCCGGGGCGGCGGTGAGGGCGAGCCGCTCCTGCCGGGCCGCGTTGCCCTCGGGCGCGACGGGACCCGGTGAACGCCCGGTGCCCACCGGCTCCCGCCCGGCTTCCTGCCGCGGCGCGGCGCGTCCTTTTCCACCCGGCACGGCTCACCCCTCCCGATGCGGTTTCGCCTGCCCGACTATCGCGGGCCCCCCCCGCCGCCCAACCCCGGGGACCGACGGGCGCTCCCCGGGGGCCATGCCGGTGCGGACGCGGCTTCCTCCCGCCTCCGGGAGCGCGGCTCCCCGCCACGGGCGGCGCTCCTCGTCGCCCCACCGGACCCGAGGGCCGGCCGGGCGCGCGCGGGGCCGCGAGGCTCCGCCCGGTGACCCGGCAGGCGCGGCTCCCGCTTCGGGGGCTATGCTGCGGCTCGTGCGCCGCCTCCTCCTCGCGCTGCTCGCCCTCCTCGCCGCGCTGCTCGCCCTGGCGCTGTCGCCGGCGCCGCTGCCGGCGGTGCGGGCCGACCCGCGACGGCTGCCCGCGGTGCCGGCGGAGCCCGCCGCCCTCGACGCCTGGCTCGCCGCCCGGGAGGCGCGCTTCGACGACATCACCCCCGGCGCCGAGCAGGGCGTGGTCTGGGCCGACCCGGAGCGGCCGGCGCGCACCCTCCTCGCCCTCGTCTACCTGCACGGCTACTCGGCCACCCGGCAGGAGGTCTCCCCCCTCGTCGAGGAGGTGGCGGCGAAGCTCGGCGCCAACGCCTTCTTCGCGCGCCTCCGCGGACACGGGCGCACCGGCGAGGCCTTCGCCGAGGCCACCGCCGCCGACTGGCTCGACGACGGCGTCCTCGCGCTGGCGGTCGGCCATGCCATCGGGGATCGCGTCGTCCTCGTCGGCACCTCCACCGGCGGCACCCTCGCCTGCTGGCTGGCCGCCCACGGCGCCGACCCGGCGGCGATGGTGCTGATCTCGCCGAACTTCGGTCCCCGCGCCGCCGGCGCCTGGCTGCTGGGCACCCGGGCCCGGGGGCTCCTCACCCGCCTCGTCGTCGGCGAGACGCGCGCCTGGGAACCCGCCAACCCCGAGCAGGCCCGCTACTGGACCCACCGCTACCCCTCCCGGGCGCTGTTCCCGATGAACGACCTCGTGCGGCTCACCGAGCGCGCCGACTTCCGGGCGATTCGCGCCCCGACCCTCGCCCTCGTCTCGCCCGGCGACCGGGTGGTCCGGAGCGAGCGCGTCGCGCCCCACCTCGCCCGCATGGGCAGCGCCGTCACCCGCCTGGTCGAGGTCACCGACAGCGGCGACCCCTCCCAGCACGTCCTGGCGGGCCGCATCCTCTCGCCGGGCAACAC
>WGAH01000790.1 GCA_015489145.1 Deltaproteobacteria bacterium | reverse complement strand
CCCCGGGCCAGGCGCAGCGCCGCCTCCAGCAGCGGCAGGCCCCGCTCCTCGGCGTAGGCCAGCGGCGCGTCGAGGGCCGCCGCCACCGGCACGGGACCCGTCAGCGCCGCGAGGCGCACCAGGGCCGCCTCGTTGGCGTACAGCGGCGCCCGGCGCCCGGCCGCCGTCCAGGCCCGCCCGGCCCGCTCCAGCCAGCGCCGGGCCTCGCCCGGCCGGCCCTCCAGCCAGGCCAGCTCGCCGAGGTCGCCGGCCGCCACCGCCAGCGGACCCGCCAGGGCCGGGTGGGGGACGCAGGTGGCGACCACCCCCTCCAGGCCCGCGCGCGCCGCGGCCAGGTCGCCGGCGAGGCGGTCGAGCACCGCCCGCCGGTAGGCCGCCGCCAGCCGCGCCCCCGGCGGTTCGAGGCGCGCCAGCTCGGCCACGGCCCGCTTCGCCTCCGCCACCGCGCCGGCCAGGAGGCTCACCTGGGCGAGGCCATCGAGCGCCAGGGCCCGCGCCGCCCCGGCGCCCTCGCGCCCGGCGGCCTCGGCGGCGATGTCGGCGGCGGCGTCGATCTGCCCGGCCTCGGCGAGCACCCCGGCGAGCTGGGCGGCGATGGCGACCCACCGGGCCGGCTCCGCCGCGCACGCCCCCAGGGCCCGGCGCAGCGCCCGCGCCGCCCGCGCCGGCCGGTCGTCGCGCCGCGCCGCGTCCCCGGCCCCCAGCCAGGCCTCCCGCGCCGCCTCGGCGTCTCCCGCGGCCTCGGCCGCCTCGGCCGCTTCCTCGTAGGCCGCCACCGCCTCGGCCCACCGCCGCGCCGCGGCGGCCGCCCGGGCCCGGCCGAGGGGATCGCCGGGCACGCCGCTCAGAAGCGCCCGCTCAGGCCGAGTTCCGAAGCCCCCACGTAGGGGTGGACCGGCGCCTCGAGCAGCGAGCCGGCCAGCCCGCCGCCGAGCAGGGCCGCGCCGCCCACGGTGAGGCCGAGGGTCGCCAGCCGGGCGGTGTTGAACCGGGCCGACAGGGCGTCGGCCTCCTCGCGCGTGTACATCGCCGGGCGGCTGCGGGCCTCGTCGACCTGCTTCCAGAGCGGGTTGACGACGAGGAAGTTCATCACGCCCCCCGCCGCCAGCAGCGCGCCGCCCGAGCCCACGAGCAGCCCCGGCGTGCCCGACAGGTCGAGGCCTCCCCGCCCGCCGGCCGGGCCCGAGGCGACCGGCTGGGGCTGCACCGCTTCCTCGGCCTGCGGCGCGGCCGCGTCGGCCACCGCGTCTTCGGCGGACTCCTCCGCCTGCGCGGACGCCTCCGCCTGCGCGGACTCCTCCGCCTGCGCGGACGCCTCCGCCTGCGCGGACGCCTCCGCCTGCGCGGACTCCTCCGCCTGCGCGGGCGCCTCCGCCTGCGCGGACTCCTCCGCCTGCGCGGACTCCTCCGCCTGCGCGGGCTCCTCCGCCTGCGCGGGCTCCTCCGCCTGCGCGGACTCCTCCGCCTGCGCGGGCTCCTCCGCCTGCGCGGGCTCCTCGACCGCCGGCTCCGCCGGGGCGGGCTCGGCGATCCCGCCGCCGCCGAGGTCGTCCCCGAGCAGGTCGCCACCCCCGGCGTCGCCGAAGGAGGGGCCGAATTCCGCCCACTCGTCTTCCTCGGCCTCGTCGTCGGCCACCACCACCGAGGTGTCCACCCCGCCCGGGCAGAGCTTGAACCACTTCACGGGCTTGTGGAAGTCGGTCCAGGTGCCGTGCACCGAGCCGTCGTCGCAGGTGATCTGGCCGAGGTGCCTGCCCTCGAGCACGGTGTCCTCGTGGCGGACGCGCTGGCCATCGACGTAGACCTTGGCCGCGCCGGTCTTTTCGGGCACGCCCACGTCCACGGTGGGCCTGCCGCGCACCTCGGCGCGCAGGGCGAGGTACAGGTCGCGCACCTGCGGGTCGCCGAGGAGCTCCATGTCCCAGGGAAGCTCGTTGTCGATGACCAGCGCCTGGCGCCAGTCGTCCATCGCGCGGTCCTTCTTGTCGCCCAGCAGGTGCTCGGCCATGCCCTCGTACAGGAAGATCGTCGCCAGCTCGCGGCCGTCGGCGACCTCGGACAGCCCCGGGGCGGCCTTCTTCGCCGCGGCGAGGGTCTTGAGGGCGCCCTTGGCGTCGCCGCCGGCGAGCTGCTGCCGGGCCTGGGCCAGCTCGTCGGCCAGCGGCCCCGCCCAGGCCGGCGAGGCGGCGAGGCCGAGGGCCACGAGGATCGCCGCCGTGCGCCGGGCGCTCACTGGCATCCGGCCTCCGTCCACGTGCGGGACGTGGCGTCGTCGAAGGTGTAGCTGCATCGCTTCCCACCCGGGATCTCGAGGACCGTGCGGATCTTGTGCCCGTCGGCGCGCTCGATGTTGGCGCGGTAGGTGCCCGGCTTCACGCCGTTGAGCACCAGCTCGCCCCGACCGTTCCAGTCGACCTTGAAGTCGTCGACGGCGGTGAAGACGCTGACGCTGCGAACCCCGTCGAGCCCGACCTTGAGGGTGGCGACGCTGGTGCCGGCCTCGCCGGGGTGGACGTCGATGGTGCCGCCGGGGACGAGCTTTTCGTGGGGCTTCGCCGGCGCGCTCGCCGGGGCCGGCGCGCTGGCGCCGTCGTCGGAGCCGCCGAGGACGCCGCTGGCGACCGCCCCGACGCCGCCGACCACCCCCACGAGGACCAGGGCCGCGACGCCGATGAGCAGCCCCTTCTTCGAGCCCTTGGCGGGCGCGGGCTCGGCGTCGCCCTCGTCGATCTGGATCGCCACCGGCTTGATCGAGGCCGGGGGCGGGGGCGGGGCCTCGGT
>WGAH01000789.1 GCA_015489145.1 Deltaproteobacteria bacterium | reverse complement strand
CCTCCAGGCCGAGTGGCGGGCCGCCTCCCTCGACGTGGTGGAGGCCCTCCGCCCCGAGGCCGCGCGCCGCGGCTGGACGCCGGGGCAGCTCGCCCTGCGGTGGCTCCTCGAAAACGAGCGCGTCCACTCGGCGATCATCGGGCCGCGCACGCTGGAGCAGGCCGCCGAGGCCCTCGACGCCGCCGCCCTGCCCTGGGACGACGAGCTGGAGGCCCTCGTCGACGAGCTCGTCCCCCCGGGCTGCTGGACCGGCCGCGGGCGGCCCGACCCGGCCTACACCCCGGTCACCGGCCGCGTGCGACCGGCCTGAGCCGCCCCTCACCGCGCCGCCACCGCCTCCTCGTCGACGGCCCACAGGCTGCCGAAGGCCCGCCACAGCTCGCCGCTCAGGGTGGGACCGCCGTCCCGGTCGGAGGTGGCGCGCAGGTAGCTGTTGATCACCCGGCCGTCCTCGTCGGCGTGGTCGTGGGGGCGCTCGAGGTTCATCACGATGCGCGTCACGCCGCGGCTGCCCTTGTGGACCAGGGTGATCGTGCCGTCGGCGTCCACCGACTCGACGATGGCGACGTGGCTCAGCTCGTCGTTGCGCCGGCCGTCGCCGTTGCGGTCGTAGGTGTCGTCGAAGAAGGCCACGTCGCCGGGGGCGGGGCGACGGCGGCGGTGGAGCACCCCGGCGTCGCGGGCGAGGGCGTACAGGCCGGCGCTCGAGCCCCGCACCGGGATGCCGGCCCGGGCGTAGGCCGCCTCCACCAGCCCCGAGCAGTCGTAGCGGTAGCGGGTGCCGTCCACGACGAGGCGGCGGTGGCCGACGAAGGCGGCGGCGGCGCGGGCCACGCGGGGGTCGCCCTCGCGCTTCCGGCGCTTGCGGGCGCGATCCTCGGGGGGCGCCTCCCCCGAGGGGCCGGCGGGAAGCACCGCCTCGTCCTCGGCCGCCAGGGACTCGGCGTAGGGCGGGGGCTCGCCGCCGAGCCCGTCGAGGGGCCCGGGCACGCGCATTCCCCGGTGGGCGCAGCCCCCGGCCAGCAGGACCACGCCGACCCGCCGCCCCCACCGGGAGGCGAGGGCTGCGGAACCGGGGGGGCGGGAGGAAAAGCGCATGGAAGTTCGCGTGGTTCAGAGTATCCCCGTGGACGCGGCAAGAGCAAGGAGCCGGCCCGGCGGAGCCGTCCTGCCGACCCCTCATCGGCAGGTGCGCGTCCCGGCTGGAGGGTGTAGGAAGGGGGGCAGGACCGGCCGCGTCCCGGCCGGAGGAGGTCGCGATGGGCACCGACGCCAACCCCACCGGAAACACGCACGACGAGGACATCTTCGACGAGATCGACCGCCTGCGCCGCGAGCGGAACGCCGTCATCCTCGCCCACTACTACCAGGAGCCCGACATCCAGGACATCGCCGACTTCATCGGCGACTCCCTGCAGCTCGCCCGGGAGGCCCGGGACACCGACGCCGACGTCATCGTGTTCTGCGGGGTCCACTTCATGGCCGAGACGGCCAAGATCCTCAACCCCGACCGCGTCGTCCTGCTGCCCGACCTCGAGGCCGGCTGCTCGCTGGCCGACGCCGCCCCGGCCGACCGGGTGGCCGCCTGGAAGGCCGCCCACCCGGGCTACGCGCTCGTCAGCTACGTCAACTGCACGGCCGAGGTCAAGGCGCTGTCCGACATCATCTGCACCTCCTCCAACGCGAAGCGGGTCGTCGACAGCATCCCCGCCGACCAGGGCATCCTGTTCTGCCCCGACCGCAACCTCGGTTCCTGGCTGGTCAAGCAGACCGGCCGCGACATGGTGCTGTGGCAGGGCACCTGCGAGGTGCACGAGACCTTCAGCGAGCAGAAGCTGGTGGCGCTCAAGATCCGCCACCCCGACGCCAAGGTGATCTGCCACCCGGAGTGCGAGCCCAACCTGCTGCGCCACGCCGACCACGTCGGCTCCACCTCCTCGCTGCTGCGCTACGCCACCGAGGCCGAGGGGGTGGACACCTTCATCGTCGGCACCGAGGTCGGCATCATCCACCAGATGCAGAAGGCCCGCCCCGACCGCACCTTCATCCCCCTGCCGGGCATGGACGAGGCCTGCGCCTGCAACGAGTGCCCGCACATGAAGCGCAACACCCTGGAGAAGATCCGGGACGCCCTGCGCGATCTCCAGCCGCGCATCGAGATGGACGAGGACCTGCGCCGGCGCGCCCTCGCCCCCATCGAGCGCATGCTGGCCCTGTA
>WGAH01000788.1 GCA_015489145.1 Deltaproteobacteria bacterium | reverse complement strand
GGCGGCGGTGGACACCGACGCCGACCCGGTCACCGTCGCGATCACCGACGCCACCGGCGCCACGGTCACCTGGGAGGTCGCCGGCTGGATCGGCGACCCGGCCGGCGGCAGCGTGCCCTACACCGACGACGGCACCGACGCCTGGCCCCTGCCCGTCGCCTGGGTGGCCGCCGACCCCGACCGCCCCGACTGGACGCCGGCCCGCTGGGAGGCCTGGACGGGCGTGGGCTGGCTCGACGAGAGCGGCGCGCTGTCGCCCCCCGGCGTCGAGGACTCGGCCCAGGCCCGCTGCTTCGGCTGCCACGCCACCGGCTACACGGTCAGCCTTCGCGCCGACGGCGGCGTCGCCCTCGAGGCGACCCGCGGCTCCGGGCGCTGGTCCGAGGCCGGCGTCACCTGCGAGGCCTGCCACGGCCCGGGCAGCGACCACGTCGTCGCGTCCAACGCCGACAAGCCCTTCGTCATCACCAACCCGGCCCTGCTCGAGCCCGACCGGGCCGACGAGGTTTGCGGCCGCTGCCACGCCCGCACCCTCGACGACCTCGGCCTGCCCTACCCGCTGCACGAGGACGGCTCGACGATGCGCCCCGGCGAGGCCCTCGCCGACCTCGCCGACGACGACGCCGACCTGTGGCCCTCCGGCGTCGCGGCCCGGCCCGGCGAGCAGCTCGACGAGTTCCGGCTGAGCGTTCACGGCTCCGACCCGCGCTTCCTGCGCTGCCTCGACTGCCACGACCCGCACGGCTCCGCCGGCGAGTCCTCGCTCCTGCGCCTGCCCCCCGAGGACAACACCGCCTGCACGGCCTGCCACGAGGACCTCGCCGAGGACGACGCGCTCGCCGACCACACGGGCGGGCACCTCGTCGATCCCGACGGCGAATTGCAGTCCGGGCGCTGCGTCCACTGCCACATGCCCGACACCGCCGGGCGCTTCGCCTTCGACGCGCGCACCGGGGCCGGCGACCGGGCCAGCCACCTGTTCGAGGCCCGCCCGCCCCAGGACACGGTGGACGCCTTCGACGCCGCCGGCGCCACCACCCTGCCCGTCGGCGAGTTCCCGATTCACGGGTGCAGCGCCTGCCACGCCTGGTACGCCGACACCACCGGCGCCACCTTCATCACCACCGGCGACCCCACGGAGCGCCAGACCCACGTCGACTTCCAGTCGGCCTACGAGGAGCGGTTCTGATGCGCGCGTTCCCGACGACTCCCGCCCTGGTCGCCCTCCTCGCCCTGGCCGCCTGCGCCACCCTCCGCCAGGAGCCCGCCGGGTGGGGGAAGGCGGCCGCCGCGTCGCCGCCGGCGGGCTACGACGACCCGGACCTGCACGGCGCCGACTACCTCGGCGATGGGGGCGGCGCGGCCTGCCTCGCCTGCCATCCCGTCGAGAGCGCCGGGGCCGGCGGCGCCCCGGCCTGCCGGAGCTGCCACGCCCCCTTCCCCCACCCGGACGAGGACGAGGCCGGCGGCGACTGGATGGACGGCGCGATCCACGGCGCCGGCATCCTCGTCGACCTCGACGCGAAGACGCCCGCCCTGTCCGAATCGGGGCAGGCCGCCCTCGACGCCTGCCTGGACTGCCACGGCCGCGAGGGCGCCCGGGCGCCGGCCTGCACCCGCTGCCACGCGAGCTGGCCCCACCCCGACGGCTGGGAGGAGGCCGGCCAGCACGGCGCCTACGCCCTGGCCCGGGGATCGGTGGCCGCCGTGTGCGGCACCTGCCACGGCGCCGACCTCCTCGGCGGCGACACCGGGGTGTCCTGCGCGGCCTGCCACGCCGCCTACCCCCACGCCGAGGGCTTCGAGGACGGCGAGACGCACGGCGCCGCCGCGAAGAAGGACCTCCAGGCCTGCCTGGACTGCCACGGCGAGGACGGCGCGGCCATCGCCGCCGGCGCCTGCTCGCGCTGCCACGCCCCGTACCCCCACGGCGCGGGCTTCGACCACGTCTCGGCGGCGGCGGTGAGCGGCGAGGCGGTCTGCCTGACCTGCCACGAGGCCGGCGACGGCATGGCGGGCATGCCCGCCGGCTGCGGGGCCACCTGCCACGGAGGTGCGCGGTGATGATCCCCCTGGTCCTCGCGGCGCTGGGCGGCGCGGCCCGTGCCGACGATTCCGGCGCCACCACCGTCGTCTCCGAGACGGCGGCGGCGGTGCGCCACGACTTCTTCGGCCAGGCCTTCGTGCCCTTCTGGGAGACGCTCCAGGTCGACAGCCGGGTCGGGTCCACGGCGGTTCACGGCTACGTCGGCCTCGAAGCGCCCATGGGCGGCGTCTCGGACCTCGACCCCGACGTCTACGCGCTCACCGCCGAGGGCTCCGGCGGGGGGCTGCGCTGGACCCTCGGCCGCCAGCAGGTGATCACCCAGCGCCGCCTCCAGTCCCTCGACGGGGCGCGGGTGGTGTGGGCCGCCGGCGACGCGGTCCAGGTCGAGGCCTGGGGCGGCCTCGCCCGGCACCAGGACCTCGACGACCTGTCCGACGGCATCGGCGTCGCCCGCGTCGCCGCCGGCTGGCGTGGCGGGCCCGCCTCGGTGAAGGTCGGCGGCTGGCTGGAGGCCGAGGAGCACCCGCTCTACCACGCCGACGTCGAGGCCCGGTACCGGCCGGCCGGGTCCCGCCAGCGCCCCGACCTGCGCGCGCTGCTGAGCGGCACCTGGCCCGCCGGGGTGGTCGACCGGGCGCGGGTCGAGTTCAGCTTCGCGCCCCACCCCCAGGCCACGCTGACGGCCCTGGCCGGCCACCGCGAGTCGCCCGACCCCGACGGCATGCTGGGCGAGGCGGTCCTCGACGCCTTCGCCCCCGACGGGGTCGACGAGGCCGGCCTGCGCCTGCGCCTCGCCGACGCCCGCTGGTCGGCCCTGTCCACCGGCTACCACCTCTCGACCTACGTGGCGGCCGGCGAGCGGCGGTACGGCCACACGGTGCAGGCGGCCTGGATGCCGGGCCGCACCGACCTGCCCGTCGACCTGAGCCCCGGCTACCGCTTCCAGTCCGGCCCCGGCGGCGCCTACCACGCCCTGTTCCTGACGGCCCGCTACGCCCTGTCCGACGCCACCGGCCTGTGGGCGCGCGGCGCGGTGGTGCCCTACCGCAAGCTCCACGACCCGTGGGACACCGCCCTGGACGGCGCGGTGGGGCTGCGGCAGGCCGTGGGCGAGCGCGTCGAGGTGCGGGGCGAGGTGGAGCTGGCCCGGGACGCCCTGTTCGAACGCGAGGTGCGCGGCGGGCTCGTCGCGCGGGTGGAGGTTCCCTGATGCGCGTGCCCATCCTGCTGTCGCTTCTCGCGGGCCTGGCCCTGGCCGCCCGCGCCGGCGCCTCCGCCGGGGGCGCCGCCGATCCCCCCGCCGAGATCTACGCCCGCTTCCCCCACGAGAAGCACAACGCCTTCTTCGGCATGAAGAACCTCACCTGCACGAGCTGCCACGGCTTCGGGCCCGACGGCAAGCCGGCGTGGGAGGGGCACTTCCGCGACAACTGCCACCAGTGCCACGTCACGGGGCCGAGCGAGTCCGGCGAGGCCGTCACCGCCGTCGTCTCCAAGCCCTGCACCACCTGTCACGCCGAGGTTCCCGCGCCCTTCGACCACGGCGCCGGCTGGGAGCAGGCCCACGGCGCCGAGGCCCGGGTGGACGTGCAGGCCTGTCGCGCCTGCCACAAGGCGGCCTTCTGCGTGGACTGCCACGAGCGCAAGGAGTCGATCCGGTACCAGGTCCACGACCGCACCTGGCTGAGCGTGCACGGCATGGCGGCGCGCACCGACCCCTTCGCCTGCGACGACTGCCACGCGAAGTCCACCTGCGAGAACTGTCACCGCGCCGCCGGCGGGAGGTGGCCATGAACCGCCGTATCCTCGCTTTCGCCTTGGCCCTGGCCGCGTTGGCGGCCTGCGGTTCCGACGACCCCTGCGCCGGCGTCTCCGACCTCCTCGCCTCGCCGGGGGGGCTGGCGCTCACCGAGGCGGAGCACCCGGCCGGCTGGGGGCGCGGCGACTGCATGCTCTGCCACCAGGCCGCCGCGATCCACACGGCGAGCTGCGCCTCGGCGCCCGTCGACCTCGCCGCCGTGCGGGAGGAGGCCGACCCGGAGGACACGCGCACCTGCGTCGCCTGCCACGGCGCCAACGGCGTCGAGGCCTGGGCCGAGCTGGAGGAGGAGCCCGGCGACACCGGGGAATAGCCCCGCGGGCCCGGCGCCCCGCCCGGCGATGGAGTACCCTCCCCGCCGCGAGGTGCACATGCGGTCCTGGTGGGTGGCGGCGGCGATGGGGATGTTCCTGGGCACGGCCCGCGCCGGGGGGCGGGTGCCGGGCCTGCACGGCCGCACCCTGTGGGGCCACCGCTTCGTGTCGAGCGGGCTCCTCGACGACCCCTTCACCGTGCCCTACGTCGACTCGGGCACCGAGTGGGGGCTGTACCAGTTCCACTGGTACTGGGACGAGGGCTCGCCCTGGCCGTGGGACGACGGGCGGAACATCGACCTGAGCATGGACACCATGGCCCAGAGCTTCCGCGTCTCGCCGGTGCTGTGGCAGCGGCTCGCCCTGTACGCCGAGGTCCAGGGCGCCTTCCACATCGCCGCCAACAAGACGACGGCGCTGTACCAGGCCGCCGACGCCGGGCTGGCGGGCGGGGCGGGGGTGAAGCTCAAGCTGTGGGAGAACCGGCGCTTCCAGCTCGGAACCACCGTGGGGGGGCAGCGGTCGCGGCTGATCACGGCCTCGCCGGTGAACGGGCTGCTGCTGGTGCTGAGCCGCATCGACCAGTTCGCCAACGAGTACCTGAAGTACGGGGAGATCCCGTCCACCAGCGACATCGCGAGCCAGAGCTTCTGGAACGACGTGATGTTCGACCAGGCCGACTACGGAAACGTGCGCGGCGGGCTGCAATTCGCCTGGGGCATCCACCAGGCGGCCGGCGTGTGGGTGCAGGCCAACGGCGAGTTCGCCGAGTCCAAGGTGGTGGGGCTGTACAAGCGCGACCTGTTCATGGAGCCCGGCATCGGCCTGAGCCTCGACGGCAAGCCCCTGGCCGACTGGGCGCCCGTGGGCCTGGTGCTGTCGTACATGGGCATCCTCCCCGGCGAGCCGAGCAGCGGCTACGGCGAGGAGTACCGGCTGGGCATCTTCTACACCGGCCGCGACTACGTGGACGTGGGCATCGAGCTGCAGGACCACAAGGACGTCGCCCGCATCCACGCCAGCAAGCGCTACTGGCAGGGCTACGCCGACGAGGTCCGCACGCGCATGCGGAGCGTGCGGACGCGGGTGCGGGTCTACTTCTGATCGGCCGGCCGGTCACCTGCGGTAGCATCGGGGCGTGGAACGCTGGAAACCGTGGGCGGCGGCCTGGCCCTGGGTCGCCGTGGTCGTCTTTGCCGCCTGGATCGGCTGGCCCCTGTGGCACGCCGGCGACCGGCTGTTCACCGCGAGCCCGCGCGGCGACGTCGCGATGTCGATGTGGTTCTACGACTACGTGGCCCGGGGGGTGCTCGCGGGCCGCTTCCCCACGCGCATCGCCGAGTTCGACTGGCCGCACCCCATCGGCCTGCACCGCGAGTTCCCCTCGGCCTTCGACGCCTGGCTGGCGGCGGGCGCCGCCCTGGTCTCCGACCTGCCCCGGCGCTGGGGGGTGGTGCAGGCGCTGGCGCTCCTCGTGAACGCCCTCGGGGCCGCGCTCCTCGCCCGGGGCCTCGGGGCCCGCCGGGAGGGCGTGGCGCTGGCCGGGGCGCTCGGGGCGATGACCCGCAGCACCTGGGCGACCCTGCACCTCGCGCGCATGAACGTCGCCTGGCCGGGCCTGGTCTTCGGCGCGGCGGGAGCCTGGTTGCTGGCGGTGCGGGCGAGGGGCTGGCGCCGCTTGCCGGCGGCGGCGGGGGCGCTGGTCCTCGGCGCCCTCGCCGTCCTCGTCTACCCGCCCTTCGCCGGCTTCGCTGCCCTGGCCGGCCTGCCCTTCGCCCTCGGGGCGCTGCGGCGGGGCGGCTGGCGGGGTGTCCTGGTGGGCGCGCTCCTCGTGGCGGCGGTGACGGCCATCGCCGCGCCCTACCTGCCCTGGCTGGCGCGCTCCCGGCTCGAACAGCCCTGCGCGACCGAGGTCTGCCCCGACGCGTACCACGTCCTCACCCTCAGCCGCCTCGCCCTGCCCTGGAGCCAGCCCGGCGGCGCCTCCATCGACGAGGGCGGCGCGTGGGCCTTCACCTGGGCGCTCGCGCCGCTGGCGCTCCTGCACCGGCGGCGGTGGGCGGCCCTCCCGACCCTGGCGATCGTCGGCGGGCTGGTCGCCATCGGCACGGGGCCCTGCGGGCCGCTGGGCGACGCGCTCCCCTTCCGCTTCTGGTGCGGCATGGGCCGGCTGACCGACCACGGCCGGCCCGCCTTCGTCGCGGCGGGCTTCGCGGCGGCCCTGGCGGGGCTCGGCGTCGAGGGGCTGGCGGCGTGCTTCGGCGAGGGCCGGCGCGCCCTCCTCGGCCGCGGAATCGCCGCGCTCCTGGCGGCGGGCACCGTCGCTTGGGGCGCCCGCACCGTGCTCTCCGAGGTGCGCCATCCCCGCGACTGGCGCGCCTGGCCGCGTTCCGAGGCGGCGGCCTTCCTGGCGCGGGCCGAGGCCGGGCCGGTGGCGGAGCTGCCCTACGAGCGCAGCGGCCTGTTCTTCTCGGTGATCGGCGCCCCCGGCCGCCCGCGCCTCAACTCGATCAAGCCCTCGGTGGTGGCGCCCCCGGAACAGCCCTTCCTGCACTGGGTCGACGCGCTGGGCCGCCTCGACATCCCCGACGCGCCGCCGCCGGCCGGCAGCATCGCCGACAGCGGCCTGCGGTGGGTGATCTTCGACGAGGCGCGCTGTTCCGAGGTCGGGGCGAGGGCCGCGGCCTGCGCCGCCGAGGTCCCCGCCGCCCTGCGCGAGGTGCTCGGCCCGCCGGAACAGGTCGGCGGCCTCCTGGTGTGGGACGTGCAGCGGGCCTCCGAGGCGGTGGCGGGGGAGCCTCCCGCCCTGTGCGCCCTTCGAGCCGCCCGCGAG
>WGAH01000787.1 GCA_015489145.1 Deltaproteobacteria bacterium | reverse complement strand
GGAGGGCGATCATGCGCGGCCACCAGAAGGGTTTCGACCCCCTGTCCAGCCTGTTCGAGCAGCCGGCCGGCTGCTCGAACAGGCTGGACAGGGGGTCGAAACCCTTCTGGTGGCCGCGCATGATCGCCCTCCCGGGCCGCCCGCCGAACCGGCGGAGACGGAGCGGGGACCGGCCCCGCGTTAGTGGTGTACCCCGTGTCGCCGACCGACCGCAACGGTTCGCCGCCCGCCGGCGACCCCTGGACGCCCGAAGCCGCCTGGCCGCCCCTGGCCGCGCGGGGCCGCCTGCCCGTGTTCATCGCCCGGCACGGCCGCACCCGCTGGAACCTGGAGCGCCGCTTCCTCGGCCGGTCGGACGTGCCCCTCGACGCGGCGGGCCGGGCCCAGGCCCGGGCCCTCGCGGCGCGCCTGGCCGCCACCCCCCTCGCCGCCGTCGTCAGCAGCCCCCTCGCCCGCGCCCTCCAGACCGCCCGCATCGTAGCGGCGGCCCGCCCCGACGGCCCGCCGGTGCGGGTGGACGAGCGCCTCGCCGAGCTCGACCAGGGCGAGCTGGAAGGCCAGCCCGGCGACGTGCTCCCGACGCGCTACCCCGACTTCCTCGCCGCCTGGCGGGCCGACCCCGCCCACGCCCGCGTGCCCGGCGGCGAGACCCTCGCCGAGTGCCAGGCCCGCGCCTGGGCGGCCCTCCAGGCCCTCGAAGGTCCCGGTCCGGTGCTGGTCGTCACGCACCAGATGGTGCTGTCGGCCCTGTTCTGCCGCATCCTCGGCCGGCCGCTGTCCCGCCACCGCGAGATCCACCAGGCAAACACGGCGCTGAACCTCGTGAGCCGCGGGCCCGACGGCTGGTCCGTCCACCGCTTCGACGACACGGCGCACCTCGACGAGGCGACGCCCGCCGCGGGCTGAAACCCGTCGCCGCCTACCCGCCCGCCCGGTCCAGGGCCGCCTTCATGCGGGCGAGGAACTCCGGCGCCTCGAGGAAGCCCGTGACGGTGAGGTCCGCCATCGGGGTGCCGTCCGGGTGCAGGAACTTGACCGTCGGCAGGCCGGCGACCTGGTGGGCGTCGAGAAGGCGCTGCACCTCCGGGTCGTCGTCGCGGGTCACGTCGATCATCACCGGCACCAGCGAGCGGGAGGCGGCGATCACGGCGGGGTCGGTGTAGGTGAAGTGCTCGAGTTCCTTGCAGGCGGCGCACCAGTCGGCGGTGAAGTCGATCATCACCACCCGCCCCTCGGCCCGGGCCCGGGCCAGGGCCGCCGCCTCGTCGTCGAGCCAGCCGATGCCGGCCTCCTCCTCGGCCACCGAGGGCGCGGCGCCGGCGGCGGTCGGCGGCGCCGCCCCGACGAAGCCGCTCGACAGGAGCCAGCCCACCAGCAGGGTGCCGCCCACCAGCCCGGCGACGATCGAGTAGAGGCGCCGGGTGCGCTCGACCCAGAAGCCCTCGCCGGAATCCGGCGTCGGCCAGGCGTAGACCGCCGTGGACAGCAGCATGGCCGAGGCGATGAGCAGGGTGGCCGTCGCGCTGAGCTGCGGCGCCGCGAAGTAGAGGGCGCCGGCCCACATCACGAGGCCGAAGGCCTTCTTGACCGTCTCCATCCACGGCCCCGGGCGCACGAGGGTGGACGAGAACGCGCCGGCCACCAGGAAGATGATGCCCATCCCCAGCGAGAAGACCACCATGAGCAGGGCGCCGAGGCCCACCTCGCCCTGCTTGCCGATGAGGGCGATGATGCTGACGAGCACCGGCCCCGAGCAGGGCCCGGCGACGAGGGCGCCGACCATGCCGACGACGAAGGCGCCGCCGAAGCCCGCGCCGCCGTAGCGGCTCAGGCGGGTCTGGATGCTCGAGGGCACGGCCACGTCGAACAGGCCGAACATCGCCAGGCCCATGAGGAAGAACAGCGCGGCGATGGCCCCGACCACCCAGGGATTCGACAGCCAGGAGCCGAAGACCATGCCCGTGAGGCCCGCGATCACGCCGAGCAGCGTGTAGACCAGCGCCAGGCCGGCCACGTAGGTCGCCGCGAGGGCGACGGCGCGGCCCCGGCTGCCCGAGCCGGTGGCCCCGATGACGCCGACGGTGATCGGCACCATCGGCAGCACGCAGGGCGTGAAGCTCACGCCGA
This sequence comes from Deltaproteobacteria bacterium, assembly GCA_015489145.1. Taxonomy (GTDB): domain Bacteria; phylum Myxococcota_A; class UBA796; order UBA796; family UBA2385; genus S143-5. The sequence goes on along the minus strand of WGAH01000787.1, from coordinate 121 downwards.
AACCGGCGAGGAAGACGAGCAGCACCAGCGGCAGGATGCCCGAGGCCCGGGCGCGGGAGAAGGCGTCGTCGGCGGGGGCGGGCTTCGCGGGCGGCGCGGCGGGGGCCGCCGCGGCCTCGGC
>WGAH01000786.1 GCA_015489145.1 Deltaproteobacteria bacterium | reverse complement strand
GCGGTGGGGGACACGAGGCGCGCGCCCGGAGCGCGGGGCTCGGCGCCGACGATCGGGGGGGCCTGGCTCCCCTTGTGCGATCCGGGCCCGGGCGCTACACCGGCTGCCTGCTTGCCTGCCTACCGGGAGCGTCCCATGAGCGCAGCCGAACCCGCCGAGGAGAAGAAGGTCAACCCCGTCGTCAAGTACTTCAGCGACTTCAAGGTCCTCAAGGAGACCCGTCGCGAGTACTGGGGACTGCAGGCCGTCAACATGTTCGACAGCCTGGCCTACTTCGCGATGTTCAACATCGCGGTGGTCACGCTGAGCGCCGACTTCGGCTTCAACGACGTGCAGGCCGGCCTCATCTACACCCTGTTCAGCTCGCTGACGACGATCTTCCTGTTCGTCAGCGGCGTGATCACGGACTGGCTGGGCATCAAGAAGGCGCTCTACACCGCGATCATCGGGCTCACCATCCTCCGGGCCAGCGTCGTCGTCGCCGCCTACATGGGCGACCCGGTGAGCGTCGAGCGCGACACGCCGGTGGCGGTGCTCCACGACGGCGAGGGCATCCCGGTGGCGCCCGGCGCCGACCTCGTCATCACCGCCCACGACGGCGAGCGCTTCGAGGTGGACCTCGGCGAGCCGAAGACGGTGGGCGACGTGATCGACGCGATCAACAAGGCCACCGGCGGCAAGGTGGTGGCCGACCTCGCCCCGGGCCACAAGGCGCTGCAGCTCGAGGACCACACCGAGGGCGACGGCAAGCTCGTCATCGAGCCGACGGCCGGCAACCCGAAGGCCGCCAAGCTGCTCGGCCTCGCCAACGAGGGCGCCACCTCCAACCCGCTGATCGGCAACCGCATCATCACGGCGCTGAACGGCCGCAAGGTGGCGGAGCTCAACCAGGGCCGGGGTCTCGGCGGCGCGAGCACGATGACGATCACCGACCGCGCCGGCCACAGCGTCACCGTCACCGGCCTCGACCAGGAGACGACGGTGCGCGGCCTCATGGACCGCATCGAGGAGGCGGCGAAGCAGGCCGGCGTGCAGATCATCGTCGGCTACAACAACGCGGGCACGGGCCTCCGCATCAGCGACACCACCGGGCTCCGCACCGGCTCGATCAAGGTGAGCGGGGATGCGGCCGAGGCGCTGCTCATCGCCGGCGAGGAGTCCGCCCCGAGCATCTCCGGCGGCAACCTGCTCGCCAACCACCTCCGCAACTGGCTGGTCGTCGGCGCCCTGGCGCTCATGGCGCCGTTCATGTCGATGCTCCAGACCGTCTTCCAGGCGGGCAACCGGCGCTTCACCACCAAGCGCAGCCGCGGCGCCGGCTTCAACCTCTGGTACCTGTTCATGAACGTCGGCGCCATGGGCGGCGGCTTCGTCATCGACATCATCTACCTCGACCTCGGCCTGCCCCACTTCCACGTCTTCACCCTCGGGGCGCTCACCGGCTTCCTGTCCCTGCTCGTGATCAGCTTCACGATCAAGAACACCGAGCAGCTCCGCTCCCCCGAGGAGCTCGAGGAGGAGGCGAAGGCCGCCGCCGAGAAGGCCGCCCGCGGCGAGGTCGAGGAGGAGCCCGAGAAGCGCACCCCCTGGACCATCGTGAAAGAGGTCGTGCGCGAGCCGGTGTTCTGGCGCTTCACCGTGCTGATCACGCTGCTGCTCGGCGTGCGGGCGGTGTTCCTCTACCTCGGGCTGCTGTTCCCGAAGTTCTGGTACCGGGTCATCGGTCCCGACGCGCGGGTGGGGGCGCTGCAGGCCTTCAACCCGATCCTCGTGATCATCGGGCTCATCCTGGTCATCCCGATCCTCAACAAGTTCAACGTCTACAAGATGCTCGTGTTCGGCGCGATGATCACGTCGATCTCGATGTTCATCATCGCGATCCCGCCCATGGGCGGCGTCGACGTGGCGACGTGGACCTACGGCACGACCATCGCCTTCCTGCTGGTGCTCACCATCGGCGAGCTCATCTGGTCGCCGCGCCTGAGCGAGTACACGGCGGCCATCGCCCCCGAGGGCCAGGAGGGCACCTACCTCGGCTTGAGCATGGTGCCCTACTTCCTCGCCAAGCTCGTCGTCAGCGGCCTGTCCGGCGCCATGCTCAACCGCTGGTGCCCCGAGCCCCCCGAGGACGACCCGCTGGCGCTGCAGAAGGCCATCGCGAACCACCAGCTCGCCTTCGTCGACACGCCCTACATGATGTTCACCATCCTCGGCGCCGTGGCGATCGTCGGCACCGTCCTGGCGATCATCGGCAAGCCCTGGTTCACCAAGGGCGCCAAGCTGTAGGAGCGCGCGGGCTCGGCCGGTCGCCGGGGCGGCCGGCCTAGCGCTCGGCGGCGAAGGGGTCGGGCACGGGCTCGCCGAGGAGCACCGCCCGGCTCAGCGCCACCGGCACGAGCCCCTCGGCGAGGAGCGCGTCGTGGAAGGCGCGCTCGCCGCCGCCGGTGCGGGCGATCCAGGCGTCGTGCAGGGCGACGATCTGGCGCTTGCCGGCGAAGTAGCCGATGAGCTGGGTCGGCCAGTTGATCGCCCGGAGCACGTCGCGGCCGACGGTGACGTCCTCGCCGCCCTCGAGGGGCTTGCCCTGGCGCCAGCGTGCCGCCTGCTGGAGGGTCCAGCGCTCGCACTCGACGTTCACGTCGTAGAACACGCGCCGGATGCGGCCCCGGTAGGAGCGCAGCATGTTGGCCCGGGCGGCGGGGGTGTCGCCGAAGCCGCCGTGGCTGCCGAACAGCTCCTCGGCGTAGAGCGCCCAGCCCTCGACGGTGGCGCCGTCGGCCAGCAGGGTGCGGAGGGGGTCGGCGACGGAGCGGGCGAGGGAGAGCTGGAGGTGGTGGCCCGGCACGCCCTCGTGGACGGCGTAGTAGCCGAACCAGGTCGTCGCCTGCCGGCGGATCGTCACCACGGTGTGGAGGCGTTGCTCGAGGGTCTGGTCGGGGTCCCAGCGCTCGACGTTCCAGCGGCCCGGGCGGGCGGGGCCGAACAG
>WGAH01000785.1 GCA_015489145.1 Deltaproteobacteria bacterium | reverse complement strand
GGCGCGGACGAGCGCGGTCCCGAGCCCCGCGCCGAGGTCGAGGCGCCCCCGGCGCCCCCCGACCCGCCGTTCACCGAGGGCGACTTCGAGGCCCGGCCCCGCCTGGCGGCGATCCTCGGCGGCTGCCCGGTGCTCGGGCGGCTGGTGGAGGACGCCCTGGCCGACCGCCGCCTCGACAACGACGAGCGCGTCGCCCTGGAGCACACCCTCGGCCACTTCCCCGAGGGGGTGCTGGCGGTGAACTTCCTCCTCGACCACGTGGGCCACGACGAGGAGGACCGCATGGGCGCGCCCCACTCGGGCAACCCGATCTCGTGCAAGGGCCTGTTCCGCCGCGTGCCCCAGGTGGCCCGCGAGCGCTGCGTCGCCTGCGACTTCGACTTCCCCGAGCACTACCCGAGCCCGGTGCTCCACGCCCACGACCTGCCCGCCGAGAACCCCGAGGGACGCCGCACCCTCGAGGAGCTCCTCGACGCGATCGTGCGCCTGGAGGCGCGCCGCGAGGCCATCGACCGGCAGCTCGGCGCCCTGCGGCGGTCGGCGGCCGAGCGCCTCGCGGCCCTGCCGGGCGGTCGCTACGCGACGCCCAGCGGCACCTGGCGGGTGGAGGATGTCGAGGGCATTCCGGCGCTTCGCCGCGAGCAGGCGGGGTAGCCGATGCGGTGGCTGGTGCTCCAGGGGGCCGACCGCCGGCTCGGCACCGCCGCCGACGGCTTCGTCGTCGAGGTGCGCGGCGAGCCCGTGCGGCGCGTCCGTCCCGACGAGGTGGCCGAGGTGCGCGTCTTCGGCGACGCGACGATCACCCCGGCGGCGCGGCGCCTGCTCCTCGGGCGCGGGGTGGACGCGACCTTCTTCACCCGGGACGGCCGCTACATCGGGCGCCTGAGCAGCCGCCGCAGCGGGGCCGGCCCCCGGCGGCTGGCGCAGCTCGCGGCGGTGCTCGACCCCGAGCGGCGCCTGGCGATCGCCCGGGCCATCGTGACCGGCAAGCTCCGCAACCAGCACACGATGCTCGCGCGCATCCAGCGGTCGGCGAAGGACCCCGAGGTCGCCGCGGCGATGGCGGCCCTGCGGGCCGGCGCCGCCCGGGCCGAAGCGGTCCAGGACCTCGATCGCCTGCGCGGCATCGAGGGTTTCGGGGCGAAGACCTACTTCGGGGTGCTCGGCCGCGGCATTCGCAACCCCCTGTTCAGCTTCACCGGCCGCAACCGCCGCCCGCCCCGCGACCCGGTGAACGCGGTGCTGTCCTACGTCTACACGATGCTGATGGTGCGATGCGAGAGCGCGGCCCTCGGGGCGGGCCTGGAGGTGGCCGCCGGCTTCCTGCACGAGGCGGGGCGCGGCGCCCCGGTGGTGTCCTTCGACCTGGCCGAGGAGTGGCGGCCCCTCGTGGACCGATTCGTCCTCGCCCTGTTCAACCGCAAGCAGCTCTCCCCGGAGGATTTCCGCCACCGGGACGTCGAGCCGGCCCTGGTGGGCGCGCCGCCGGAGGCGGCCGAGCCCGCCGAGGCTCCGGCCAGGGAGCCCGCCGAGGATGGCGAGGAGGCCGGGGCCCCGGAAGGCGAAGCGGCCGAGCCGACCGGCGATCCCGACCTCCACGCCGAGGCCGAGGACGACGAGGCCGAGGCGCCGCCCCGCCCCGGCCGGGCGGTCTACCTGAACAAGGTCGGGCGCGGCATCGTGCTGACGGCCTGGGCCCGGCGGCTGCGGGAGCGCCTCTACCACCCGGGGCGACGGGCGCGGTTCACCCTCGACGACCTGATCCGCATCCAGGCCGAGACGCTGGCCCGTGCCGTCGAGGAGCCCGACCGCCCCTACACCCCCTTCCGGTGGCGCTGAGATGGGCGGCTCGGACCTCTACGTGGTCGTCGCCTACGACGTGGTGGCCGACGGCCGCCGCCAGCGCCTCCGCAAGCGCCTCAAGCGCTACCTGACGCCGGTGCAGAAGAGCGTGCTCGAGGGACCGATCCACCCGAAGCAGCTCGCGACGATCACCCGCGTGGTGCAGGAGGAGATCCAGCCCGCCGTCGACGACGTGCGCGTCTACCTGCTCTGCCCCGCCTGCGCCCAGTCCACGATCCTCCTCGGCCGGGCGCGCCCGGTGCCCCAGGAGCACGACCCGATCCTCGCCTGAAACCCGCCCGGGGCGCCGCTTGACAG
>WGAH01000784.1 GCA_015489145.1 Deltaproteobacteria bacterium | reverse complement strand
GTGGATGGTCGGGCCGATGGCGACGCCGAGCTCGTCGGCCAGGCGGGGCAGCGCCTCGTGGGCGTGGCGGGCGAGGCGGCGGGCGAGACGGCGGTCGTGCTCGTCGGCGTGGACGACGACGAGGGCGGTCTCCACCGCGATCCAGTCGGGCGGGGCCGGCGGCGGCGGCTCGAGGGCGGCCTCGGCGTCGGTGGGGGGCGCGGCGCGGAGGACCGCCTGGCCGGCCCGGGCCGTGGAAAGCAGGGCGATCAGCATCGAGACGGCGAGCCACCGCCGGAGGGCGCGGGCGGGAGCGAGGCGCGGGCGGGTCCGTCTCACGGAAGGAGCCTATGAACGGAATCCCCGATCGGGAACCCGGCGCGCCGGGTTCTCACCGACCGGGAGGCCGGCGCTGCCGCGCCGGGGCCGGGGACGGCGCGCTTCCCATGCCCGCAGCCCCCGGGGCGGCTATGCAGCGGCGGTGCGGTGGCTGCGAGACCGGACGCTGTGGGTGGTGGTGGCGGCGGGGACCGTCCTGCGCGTGCTGCCCCTGGCCCTGTGGCCCGCCGACCGCTGCGTGCGCGACGAGTGCACCTACCTGAAGCTCGCCCTCCGCATGGCCGCCGGCGAGGGCATGACCAGCAGCTCCGGCTGGCTGTGGGCGCCGGGCTACCCCTTCCTGCTGGCCCTGCACCGCTGGATCTTCGGCTACGCCTCGGCGATCAAGGGCACCCAGGTCGTCGTCGCCGCCCTGTGCACCCTGCTCGTCTACCGCCTGGCGCTCTGGGCCGCCGCCGCCTTCGACGGCACCCGCGAGGCCGTCGCCGCCGGGGAGGCGCCGCCCCGGGCGCGGCGGGTGGCCCTGTGGGCGGCGGGGCTCTACGCCTTCAGCCCGCACCAGGCCTTCTTCGCCGGCCGCCTCTGGAGCGAGGTGATCTACAGCGCCCTGCTCATGGGGGCGGTGCTGTTCATGCTGGCGGCGCGCCGCGCCCTCGACGGCGGGCGCCTGCGGGCGGTGTGGAGCCGGGCGGCGCTGGTCGGCGTCTCGATCGGCGCCTGCATGTTGTTCCGGGGGGTCGCCACCTACATGCTGCCGATCTTCGGGGTGGCGCTGCTGTGGGGGCACTGGCGGCGGCCCCGGGCCTGGGCGCAGGCGGTCCTCGTCAGCCTCGTCGCCGGCCTGGTGGTCGCGCCCTACAGCGCCTACGCCACGCGCAAGTTCGGCGCCTTCGTCCTCACCGACCGCACCCTGGGCCAGATGATGTGGCTCGGCGACAACGACTTCGACCCCATCGGCTTCGACTACGGCAACGGGCAGCTCTCGCGGCGGGCCTTCAAGCGCACCCGGGAGAAGGGCCGGGAGCCCTGCGCGACCCGCTCCCGGGCGATGGAGCGCGACGCCTGCATGACGGAGGAGGGCATCGCCTGGATTCGCGCCCACCCGCTGGAATTCGTCGAGCGCATGCCCGTGCGCGTCGCGCAGATGCTCACGCCCCACACCCTGCTCACCCGGCACCTGCGCTGGGGGCGCTTCAAGGGCATGCCCTGGTGGATGGACGAGCTGATCGTGCTGTGGACGGTGCTGTGGTCGCTGGTGGTGCTGTGGGGCGGGGCGCTGGGCCTGGTGGCGCGCGGGCGGGGCGGCCAGGGCGTGCTCATCGCCGGGGTGCTGCTCTACCACCTCGCCGCGGTGGCTGCGCTGGCGGGCATCAGCCGTTACCGGGTGCCGCTGGAGCCGCTGCTGATGATCTACGCCGCCCCCCTCCTCGTCGAGCCGCGGGCCACCCTGGGCCGGCTGCGGGCCGAGCCCTGGCGGGGGCTCGTCGCGGTGCTCGTCATGGCCGCCCTGGTGCCGCTGGTGCTCTGGTTCCTGCCCGCCGGCTGGCCGGAGTGGCGGACGTGGTAGGGCGCGGACCGGCGGCGCTGGCGGCCCTGCTGGCGGCCTGCCACGGCGAGCCGAAGCTGCCCGCCGGCGACCCGGCCACGCCCGACATCGTGCTGGTCAGCATCGACACCCTGCGGGCCGACCACCTGTCCTGCTATGGCCACGACCGCCCCACCTCGCCCTTCATCGACGGCCTGGCGAAGCGGGGGGCGCGCTTCGCCGAGGCCCGCAGCGCCGCCCCGTGGACCCTGCCCTCCCACACCACGATCCTCACCGGCCAGGGCATCGCCACCCACGGCGTCGTGGAGGACACCCTGTCCGTGGACCCCGGCACGCCCCTGCTCGCCGAGGTGCTGCGCGCCCGGGGCTACGCCACCGGCGGCTTCGTCGCGACGATGTACGTCTCGTCGCTGTTCGGCTTCGACCGCGGCTTCGACCGCTTCGAGGACTTCGGCATCCACACCGAGAAGCGCAACCTGCGCGGCGAGGTGGTGGCCGAGGACGTGGTGGACGAGGCGCTGGACTGGTGGGCCGACCTCCCGCCGGGCCGGCCGGCCTTCGCCTTCCTGCACGTCTACGACGTGCACTACACCTACGACCCGCCCGAGCCCTACGCCTCGATGTTCGACCGGCCGCCGCGCAAGGGCGACCCGCGCTACCGCAACTACTTCTACTTCCTCAAGCACCCGCTCACGCCCGAGCAGTTCGAGCACCAGCGCGCCCAGTACGACGAGGCGATTCGCTACGTGGACGACCAGCTCGCCCGCCTCGACGCGGCGATCCGCAAGGCCGGGCGGCGGGCGCGGTGGGTGGTGCTCGCCGACCACGGCGAGGAGTTCGGCGAGCGCGGCGCCTGGGGCCACGCCCACACCCTCTACCCGGAGCAGCTCCACGTCCCGCTGGTCATGGCCGGGCCGGGCATTCCCGAGGGCCGGGTGGTCGAGGGCTTCGTCGGCACGGAAGACGTCGCGCCCACCGTGGCCGCCTGGGCGGGCGCGACGGGCCTGCGCGCCGACGGCATCGACCTCGCGCCGGTCCTCGCCGGGCAGCCGGCCCCCGCCCGCGCCTTCTACGCCGCCACCTCGCGCTTCGCGACGAACCGGGTGAGCTGGCTGGAGGACGGCTACCGCCTGGACTGGGACCTGGGCGCCGGGGTCCAGGAGCTGTACGACGAGCGGGCGGACCCGGGCGAGACGCGCGACCTGCTCGGGCGGCGCGGCCCGGTGGAGGCGACTGGCGGGAGCGGTCCGAGCCCCCGCGAG
>WGAH01000783.1 GCA_015489145.1 Deltaproteobacteria bacterium | reverse complement strand
GTATAAGAGACAGGGTCCAGGGCCGGTGGGCGGCGAAGAAGTGGACGAACAGGAACACGGGCCGCCCGGGCCGGCGGTCGTCGAGGAGGTCGAGGGCCGTCTCGACGGTGTCGTCGGCGGGCACCGCGTACTCGCCGAACCAGCCCAGCCAGGCGTGGTCCTCGTAGCGCCGGAAGCCGCGGGCCAGGCCCATGTCGGCCTCCAGGGGAAAGGCGCTCACGGCGGCGAGGGTGTCCCAGCCGGCGTCGCGGAGGCGCTCGGCGAGGAGCGGCACGTCCTCGGGCACCGGGAAGCCGTTGCGGACGACCCGGGTGCCGTGGGTGTCGAGCCCGCTCATCAGGCTGGCGTGGGAGGCGAGGGTGGTCGGGCTGGCGGCGAGGGCCATCGCGAAGCGCACGCCGCGGGCGGCGAGGGCGTCGGCCACCGGGGTGCGGGCGTCGGGGCCGCCATAGCAGGACAGGGCGTCGGCCCGGGTGGTGTCCCAGCTCACGAGGAGCACCAGCGGCGCCGGCGCCGGCCGGCGGCAGGCCCCGAGCAGCGCCAGGAGCGCGAGGGCGCGGCGCACGGGCCTCAGGTCGCCGCCGCGTGGGAGCCGCCGCCCCGGCGCAGCCAGTCGCGCATGGACGGGATCTCGCGGTCGAAGAACAGGAAGGTGAAGAGCTGCGCGGCCTGGGCGTACTTCGCCACGTCCCGCCACGACCGGATGCTGTCGAGGTAGCGCTTGATCGTGACCGGCCGGAAGTAGAACTCCCGGTAGAAGCGGCGGTGCAGCTCCTTCAGCTCCTCGGGTTCGAGCCCCCAGGGCACGAAGGTGGGCTCCCAGAAGCTCTTCTCGTTGTTGGTGCGGTTGATCACCCGCCCCCACTTCTGCCCCTCGCGCTTCCAGATCTCCATTTGCGGCGTCTGGGGCAGCAGGGTGTTGATCTGCACGGTGACGTCGTGGAGGGGCAGGGACTTGGCGAACTCGATGGTTTCCAGGATGCTCTCGCGGGTGTCGGGCATGTGGCCGACCATGAAGAAGGCCTTGGGGCGCAGCCCCACCTCGTCGGCGGCGGTGATCGCGGCGCGGATCTTCTCCTTGGTGATGCCCTTGCTGATGAAGTCGAGGACCCGGTCGTTGCCGGACTCGATGCCGAAGCGGGTGCGCCAGCAGCCGGCGTCCTTCATGCGCTGGAGCAGCGGCTTGTCGACGACCTCGACCCGGCTCGAGCAGGTCCAGCTCACCTTCTCGTGCAGGCCCCGCCGGATGATCTCGTCGCAAATCGCGTAGACGCGCTTCTTGTTGGCGCAGAACAGGCTGTCGACCATCGCGATGTCGCGCACCCCGAAGTCGCGGACGAGGTGCTCCATCTCGTCGACGATGTAGCCGGGGGAGTGGCTGCGGTAGCCGCTGCGGGACTTCTGGCAGAAGGCGCAGCGGTGGGGGCAGCCGCGGCTGGTCATCATCGCGAACTTGGGGAAGGCGTGCTCGTCGACGGGCACCGGCCGGTAGATGTTGGGCGGGAGCAGGTGGCGGGCCGGGAAGGGCAGCTCGTCGAGGCGGGTGAACTTCGCCCGGGGCTTCGTGTAGTGGAAGGCGCCCTCGGGTTGCGGGCGCCCGGCGGCGGCGGCGCCCGGGTCGAAGCGCGGGGTGCGGAAGATGATGCCGTCCACGGAATCGAGGGAGCGCCTGCCCTCGAAGTGCTCGACGAGCTCGAGCATCGTGAACTCGCCCTCTCCCAGGACGCCGACGTCGAAGCAGGTCTCGGCCATCGCCTCCTCGGGCACCAGGGTGACGTGGTAGCTGCCCAGCACGATGGGGACGCGGGGCATCGCCTCCTTGAGGCGGCGGCCGAGGCGGGTGCAGGTGTCGAAGGTGACGGTGAAGGAGCCGAGGCCGATCACGTCGGGCTTGAAGGCCTCGACCCGGCGCACGGTGGCCTCGACGTCGAGGAGCTCGGCGGCGGCGTCGATGGCCGCGACCTCGTGGCCGGCGCGCTCGAGGACGGCGGCGACGTAGAGCAGGCCCAGGGGCGCCGAGTTGTAGAACAGGAAGGCGGTGACCGGGCTGACGTGCCCCTTCTCCAGGACGGAGTCGATGGGGGGGTTGATGAG
>WGAH01000782.1 GCA_015489145.1 Deltaproteobacteria bacterium | reverse complement strand
GCCTCGCGCTCCTCGGCCTCGCCGTCGCCGCGACCCCCCTGTCGCCGCAGCACACCTGGGAGGTCGCCGCCCTGTTCACCCCGGCCCTGCTCGGGGTCGCCCTCGGGCACCGGCTGGCGCGCTGATCAGGGTTCCACCCGCACGCCCCCGTTGTCGGCCTGGTGGCGCGCGAGCAGCATGCCCACGCCGAAGCGCCGCGCGAGCCCCCGAAGACCCTCTCGGGTCAGGCCCGTCGCGCCGGGCGGTACCGCCGCGCGCACGACCGCCCGCGGGAGGAGCAGTTCGGCCGCAAAAGCGTTGGCGCGCTTCTCGACGAGGGAATTCGGCGCGCCCCGAACATCGGCCTGCCCCAGCACCCGGAGCCGGGGCACGTCGAAGGCGAAGTGGCACAGCTCGTGCGCGAGGGTCGAGCGGCGACCCACGCGGGTGCGCGACAGGCGCCCGGCGTCATTGAGCGCGATCAAGGCCCGTCCATCGTCTCCCATGAAGCACGCGCCATCCACTTCCGTCGCATCGAGCGCAAGGCGTTCCACGCCAATGCCGAGGTGTGCCATGATGCGCTCGATCGGTACGGGCGCGGCCAGCGCACACCAACCGAGTTCGGCCAGGCGCCCACGGACCGCCCGGGCGAGCCGGATCCCGATTCCCAGGGCCGCGCCGGGTCGATGGCATCGTCGACTCCGAGGGATTCCGTCAGGCCACGCAGTCGTTCCCGGTCGATCCGCGCCGTGGACCGGGCGAAGCGGTCCAGGCAGCGCTCCACGTCGCTCGCCGTGAGCGAGCCCGAGGCCGACCGGAGAAAGGCCGCGACGGCTCCAGCCTGCCCCCGTTCCCCGAGCTCGCGAAGTTCAGCGGGCGACAACACGCGGTCGACGTCCACCCCCTGCACCCAGCGCTGCACGGCGCGACGCCCGAGTGCGGCCGGGTCGGCGCGAAGGAAGGCGCGAACCGCGTCCACGCGCGGGTCACCCTCGATCCCCGCGGTCCACGCGTTCACCTTGTCGAGCACGTCGCGACAGGCCCTCACGAATTCGTGCACGTCGACCAGCGCGTCGCCGCGAGCCGGGTCGAAGCGCAACCGCGTGAACGGCAGCTCGCGTACCCGCTGCGCCCAGGACACGCGCACGTAGTCGTCCACGCGCTGGAACAACGCGTTGGGAAGGAAGTAGTCGGTGGCGGCGAACTCCAGGGCCCGCGGGGAAGCCCAGGCGAAGACGGCGTCCTGCTCGCCCGGCTCCAGCGCCAGGGCCTCGCTCATCGCCCAGCGCTCCGCCAGCGGAACCCCGAACTGGAAGCGCGTCGCGATGGCATCCGGCAGCGCGGTGTCGAACACGCGGGCCTCCCAGCCCTCCACCAGCCACGCGGCGAGGTCCACGAGCGGCACCTCCAGCGCCTCGAACCGCCCCGCCTCGTCCTCGCCGGCACAGAGATTCCGCCCGCCGCACCACACCTGCAGCCGCGCGAGAGTCCGCGCCTCGGCCGAGGATGCCGTTCCCGGAGGGAGCCGCACCCGCTCCACCCGGAACACGAACGGACCGCCAGGCCGCTTCCCGGCAAGCGCGTCCATCAATCCTCCCGGAACCTGCGGCGCACCCTGGGCGGCACCCGCTCATCGGGGACCGGGAACCCGTGGTAGCGCCCCGGTGCATGGCGGTTGGCCTGGTACCACACCCCTTCGTGGCGGGCGAACACGTGCCTCGGGTCTCCTTCCCCGGGTGGCCACGCGAGTCCTTTCCTCAACCCGTCCTCCAGCCACGCCTGGGCCCTGGCGAGGTCGATGGAGCCCGCGCACCTGGACTTGCCCCGGCTGCGGATGAGCGGCGGGTCACCGGCCCGCAGGGCTCGATGACAGTCCGCGACCTTCTCGTAACGAAGATGCATCGCCGCTCATCTCCAAGACCACCAACTCGCGGCCGCGTGCTTCCCAACCCCCAGGGTGTCCCATCACCACCACCCCCCTCACAGGCAGGAGCCACGCCGCACGTTCTCGGCGAGCTGCTCCATCAGCCTCGCCTCGGCGGCGAGGTCGCCGGTCTGCTCCTCGGCGCCCGTCCCGGCGGCGGCGGAGAGACGGGCGGCGGCGCGGTCGATGCGGTCGAGGGCGTCGGCCACCTCCAGGTCCCGGGTGCAGGACATCGCCCCGGCAAGCAGCGCCCGGTACTCGTCGACCAGCACGCCCATCTTGAACACGCCGAGGTCGTCGGCGGCCACCGCCGTGGCGCCGCCCGGGTCCTCCACTCGCCAGGCCTCGCCGCCCTCGAAGGCCATGCCGACGTGGGCGGTCGCCGTCTCGCCCACGTCCGGGTCGGCGTGGTAGGCCACCTCGTAGCGCATGTCCATGCCGCCGAGGGCGAGGGCGGGCGGCACGCGGAGGGCCTCCCCCTCGTCGGCGCGCAGCAGCGCTCCCATCCCGCCGTTCTCGTGGCTGAAGAACAGCGTCGCGGCGCCGAATTCCAGGGCGTCCCCGCTGTCGGGCACCGCCCCGTAGGCCTCGTCCATCCCCCAGCCCTTCACCGGGGCCACCGCCACGTCGAGGTCGTAGGCCACCGGGGTCACGAGCAGGTCGAAGTCCTCCTCGAAGGTCTCGCGCACCGCCCCGGCGTCGGCGAGGTAGGTGAAGGAGCCGCCCCGCACCTGCGAGATCTCCTGGGCCAGCTCCGCGCCCAGGTCCAGGCCGACGCCGTACAGGCCCAGGCCGATGCCCCGCTCGGCGTAGCGCCGCGTCAGCTCGAGGAAGGAGCCGGTGTTCGTGTCGCCCACGTTGGGCTGGGCGTCGGTGAACAGGAGCACCCGGTCCTCGACCCCCGGCGCGCCGGCGTGGGCGTCGGCCAGCGCGAAGGCGTCCTCCAGGCCGCACTCGATGCAGGTCGAGCCGCCGTCCTCGAGCCTGGCGATGGCCCGGTGCATCGCCTCGCGGCCGGCGGCGTCCATGATCCGCCCCTCGTCGATCACCCTGGAGCGGTCGTCGAAGGCGACCAGCGCCATCCGGTCCTCGCCGCCGAGCCGCTCCACCACCGCGTCGAGGGCGTCGCGCACCGCCGCCAGCTTGTCGCCCGCCATCGAGCCGCTCACGTCCACCGCGACGGCGAGGTTCAGGGGCGGGCGCTCGAAGCTGTCGAGGTCCACCCCGGTCTGGAAGCCGAGCTGCACGAGCAGGCCCGGCGCCGAGCCGTCCACCGGGACCACCCAGGCCGCCGCCGTCGCCGGGCAGAGCAGGTCCTCGCAGCCCTGGTCCGCCAGCGGCAGGTCGTGCTCCGACAGCAGCCCCTCGACGGTGAACTGGTCGGCCCGCGGCACCATGCCCTCCTCGATCAGCGCGCGGGCGAGGCCCATGTCCTGGGCGCCGCCGCCGCTCACGCCGAGGAGGGCCATGTCGCCGCAGCCCGCGAGGCTGCCGGCGAGGGAGGCGAGGGCGAACATGCGGGAACGAGCGGTGCGGGTCATCGGGTCCTCCGGGTTGGGCCCCCCGTCGAAGCAACGGGCGTGCCACCCTGCGAGAAGCCCGGTCGCGCCGGTCGGATCGCCCTCCGCCCCACCCGCGGCGCGGCGCCGGCCGCGCGAAACCGCGACGCCGGCGTCGCGCCAGCGCCCCCGCCACGGCGGCGAGCAGCCAGCCGCCCCCCGCGCCGCCGTGGGCGCAGCCGCAGCGGCCGGCGACCTCGGGGCAGGCGTCGAGGAACCCCGTGTCGCCGACCTCCCCCTCGGCGCAGGCCACCCGCCAGATCGCCGCCTGCTCGCCCAGCAGGGTGGCCCCGCGCCCGTCGGCGTCGAGGGCCACCGCCTCGACCTGCCCGTCGCCGAGGTCGGCGAGGCGCTCGGGCTCGGCGCCGTCTTCGAGGGCCGCCACCCGCCACAGGGCGTCGCTGGTCACGAGGAGCGCGCTGCCGTCGGCGGCCAAGTCGGCGCCGGTCACCTCGCCGAGGGGCAGCTCGCCGCGCGCCTCCAGCTCGGCCACCGCCCCCGGCTGGGGCGGGGCCTCGGGAAAGGCGTAGACGCGCGCCCGGTCGGCCTCGCGGGTGAGCACGAGGACCGCGCCGTCCCGGGGGTCGACGACCAGGGCCTCGGCGTCGTGGGCGCCGTCGGGGTAGCGGAAGGGAAGCTCGACGATGGACTCGGCGGGAACGGCGTCCTCGCCGGGCGCCGGCTCCGGCAGGCGCAGGACCACCCCCGTCTCGCGCCCCGCCCCGTCCGCCCCGGAGCCGATGTCGCCGACGTAGCGGCAGGCGCAGCCCTCCGGGCAGGGGCCGGCGGCCATGTCCTCCCAGTTCCCGACGGCGACGCCCTCCAGGGTCGCGCGGTCCAGCTCGGCGCCCGCCGCGTCCAGGGCGTAGAGCACGGCCGGCCCCGAGTCCTCGTGAACCCACACCCGGCCCGGTTCCAGGCGGCTGGCGGCGGCCCCGGAGATCTCGTCGAGGGCCGGGTCGGCGACGCTGCCGCCGCGCTCGGCGAGCCCCCAGGCGGCGCAGGCGCCGGCCCGGGCGGGCTCGGCCGGGATGGCGGCGCCCCACAGCGCCGCGCCGATCCAGACCACCCGGGGATTCCACCGTTCCATGACCCGCCAGCGTAGCGCCTCGCCGCCGGGGCTGGCATGTTCTGCCGTGGACCTCCCGGTCGCCCACCTTTCCCTTTCGGGCGACCGCGGGTCGTGTGTCAGAATGCACGGCACGCGGTCCCCTCCGCCCGCC
>WGAH01000781.1 GCA_015489145.1 Deltaproteobacteria bacterium | reverse complement strand
GCCGAGGCGGTGCCGGCGCTGGCGGGCTTCGTCGACGCCGAGCTTCGCCCGGTGGAGCCGGCGGCGCTGTCGGCCCTCGACGCCGTGGTCCTCGCCACCCCCCACGGCGTCGCCCGCACCCTCGCCCCGCGCCTCGACTCCCCGGTGATCGTGGACCTCTCCGCCGACCACCGCCACGCGCCGGGCTGGGCCTACGGCATGGTCGAGTGGCGGGCCGAGGCCCTGCGCGGGGCGCCCCGCATCGCGGTCCCCGGCTGCTTCGCCACCGCCATCGCCCTGTCGCTGGCCCCGCTGGTGGCCGAGGGGCTCGCCCGCGGCCCGGCGCTGGTGCAGGCGATGACCGGCTCCACCGGGGCCGGGGCCTCGCCGAAGTCCGCCACCCACCACCCCCTGCGCTTCGCCAACGTGCGGGCCTACAAGGTGCTCGCCCACCAGCACGTCCCGGAGATCCGGGCCTTCCTCGCCGGACTCGGCGATGCGCCCCCGCTGCACTTCGTCCCGGTCTCGGCGCCGCTGGACCGCGGCATCTTCGCCACCACCTTCGTCGAGACGGCCGGCGACCCGGCCCCGGCCTTCGCCCGGGCCTACGGGACCTCCCGCTTCGTGCGCCTGCGCGCCGACACCCCCGAGGTCCGCCACGTCCGGGGCACCGCGCTGGCCGACCTCGCCGTCCACCGCGCCGGGGACCACGCCGTCGTCCTCGCCGCCATCGACAACCTGGGCATGGGCGCCGCCGGGCAGGCGGTGCGCTGCCTCGAACTCGCGACGGGCCTGCCGCCCGCGCCGCCGGTGCCCCCATGCACGCCGTGAATCCCCCCCTCCCGGAAGGGCCGCTCCTCGACAACCTCGGCGCCGCCGCCTGGAACCTCGCCCTGGTGCGCGGCGAGGGCGCCCGCGTCGAGGACGAGGCGGGCCGCGGCTACTGGGACTTCTACGGCGGACATGCCGTCACCCTCCTCGGCCACGCCCACCCGCGCTGGGCGGCGGCGCTGGCCGAGCAGGCCGCCCGCCTCGGCTTCTTCTCGACGGTCGCCCGCCACCCCCTCCGGGAGCGCGCCGCCGCCCGCCTCGTCGAGTTTTGCGGCATGGACGTGGCCTTCTTCGTCAACAGCGGCGCCGAGGCCAACGAGGCGGCCCTCAAGATCGCCCGCAAGGCGACGGGGCGGCCCGTCGTCGTGGCGATGGAGGGCAGCTTTCACGGCCGGACGATGGGCGCGCTCGGCGTGACCTGGCGCTACCGCGAGCAGCACGCGCCCCCCTGCGGGGCGACGCGCTTCGTGCCCTTCGGCGACGCCGAGGCGCTGGCGGCGGCCCTCGACGACGAGGTGGCGGCGGTCATCGCCGAGCCGATCCAGGGGGTCGCCGGCATGGTCGAGCCCCCGCCCGGCTGGCTGGCGCGGGCGCGCGACCTCGCCCACGCCCACGGCGCCCTGTTCATCGCCGACGAGGTGCAGTCGGGCATGGGGCGCACCGGCCGGCCCCTGGCCCTGCACCGGGAGGGGGTGCGCGCCGACATCGTGACCGTCGGCAAGGGCCTCGGCGGCGGCTTTCCCGTGGCCGCCGCCCTCATGCGTCGCGAGGTGGCGGCGACGGTGCGCCCGGGGGAGCACGGCACCACCTTCGGCGGCGGGCCCCTCGCCTGCGCCGCCGTGGACGTGACCCTCGACATCCTGCGCGACGAGGCCATCCTGGAACGGGCCCTCGCCCTGGAGGCCGACCTTCGCCGCGCCCTCGCCCTGCCGGGCGTCCGGGAGCTGCGCGGCGCCGGGGCCTGGCTCGGCCTGGTCCTCGACCGCCCGGCCCGCCCGGTGGCCGCCGCCCTGCGCGAGGCCGGGGTGCTCGCCGGCACCGCCGCCGACCCCCGGGTCCTGCGCCTCAGCCCGCCGGCGGTCATGCCCCCCGAGGGGGTGGCCGCCCTCGCCGAGGCCCTGGCCGCCATCCTCGCCCAACCCGCTCCCGAGGAGTCCCCGTGAACTTCATCGACGGAACCGAGGCCGGCGCCGAGGGGCTGATCGCCCTGGCGCGCCGGGCCCTCGACCTTCGCGCCGGCGCCGCGCCGGGGCGCTTTCCCGGCCGCCGCGTCGCCGCCGTCTTCCTCAACCCCTCCCTGCGGACGCGGGCCTCCCTGGAGGCCGCCGCCGACCTGCTGGGCGGGCACGCCATCGTCGTGCAGCCCGGCCGGGACGCCTGGGCCCTGGAGCTGCGCGAGGGCGCGGTGATGGACGGCGGGGCCGCCGAGCACGTCCGCGAGGCCGCCGCCGTGCTGGCCGGCTACGCCGACGTGCTGGCGGTGCGCGCCTTCGCCGGCCTCGTCGACGCCGAGGCCGACCGCGCCGATCCCGTGATCGCGGCCTTCGCGCGCCATTCACACGTTCCCGTGGTCAACCTGGAGTCCGCCCGCTGGCACCCGCTGCAGGGCCTCGCCGACGCCGCGACCTGGCTCGCCCACCTCGGGCCCGACCTGCGCGGCGTGCCCCTCACCCTCACCTGGGCGCCCCACCCCAGGGCCCTGCCGGCGGCGGTGCCCCAGCAGGTGCTGCTCACCGCCGCCACCCTGGGGATGCGCGTGACGGTGGCCCACCCGGAGGGCTTCGACCTCGACCCGGAGGTGGTGGCCCGGGCCTCGGCCCTCGCCCCGGTGCGCGTGGTGCACGACCCGGACGAGGGCGTGCGCGGGGCGCGGGTGGTGGTGGCGAAGTCCTGGGCCGGCTGGTCCGGCTACGGCCGCCGGGAAGAAGAGGCCCGCCGCCGCGCCGAACTCGGCCGCTGGACCGTCACGGCGGAGCGCCTCGCCAGGAGCGACGACGCCGGCTTCATGCACTGCCTGCCGGTGCGCCGGAACGTCGTCGTCACCGATGAAGTCCTCGACGGCCCGCGCTCCTGGGTCGTCGAGACCGCCCACCTCCGCATGCACACCGCCGCCGGCCTTGATCACGAAGGTCTGCCCCGCGTAGGCACGCAGGTAGGGAATGGCGTCCAGCAGGTCGATCACGGGTTCCTCGCGGGTTCGGGGGCGCCGCTCCAGAGTCGCTCCAGCAGGGCGGCGGCGGTGTGCATGCGGAGGTGG
>WGAH01000780.1 GCA_015489145.1 Deltaproteobacteria bacterium | reverse complement strand
CGCGAGAGGGTCGCGGTCACCCCCGTCCGCCCGTCCCGACTGCCGCCCCGGCCGGTGGCGGCGCGGTCCGGCGCCACGGTGTTGAGCACCGCGAGCCAGAGGAAGGGCTCTCCACCATCCTGCCGCTCGAAGGCCTCGATGGCGAAGGCCACCGGCCCGACGCCCCGCGCGGCGGCGTTGAGGAGCATCTCGCGAACCAGCTTGTGGGGCAGCACCGGGTTGATCGGCGGCCGGAGCCCGAAATCGCCCGGAGGGCCCGACGCAGTGCGCCAGCCCGGCGGCAGGGCTCCAGGGGCCAGCCGGCGCAGCTCTCGTGACTCTCCAAGTGGAAGCCCGCCATGCTCCCAGTAGGTGGTGGCGTGGTTTCCGACGCTGGCGAGGAACTCGCGCCACCCGAGCGCCACGGCACACCTGGCGCACGGGCGGCAGGACCGGAAGTCCCCGCGCGTCCGGTCGCCCTGGGCGGTGCAGTCCACAAAGCTCCGCACGAGCTCTTCGTCGGCCCGGTCGGGATCGGCGCCGCCGCCCTCCTCGCCCCCGCGGCGGGCGGCATCTCCGCCGCGCTCGGAACTCTCGGCGGCCGCATCGAGCTCCTCGACGGGCGAGCCGAGGGTCGCCCGCGACATTTCCCGCAGGATGGCGGCGACGCGCCTCTGGTCGAGTCCGACCCGGCTGTGGGACTTGGCGATGAAGTCGTGGTACCAGCGTCCCGGGTAGCGCTCCTTGTAGGCCAGCAGCGCCTGCCATTCCCGCGGGGTCAGCTCCAGGAGGCTCCGCACCGCTCCCGTGCCGCCGGTCGCCACCGGGTGGACGAGCACCTGCGCGAGGGTGAGGTTGCGGGCGAGCCGCCGCTCGATCCAGGCCTTGGCCGCAGCGGCCTCTTCCTTCGAAGCCTCCCCGGCCCCGCTGGGCCAGAACGTGGCGAGTTCCACCGTCCACTGGCGGCCCTCCGGGTGCTGCCGGACGCGGAGCTCGTGAACATCCTCGGCCGAGGCTCCCGGTTGCGCCCAGCGCGTGCAGCTCACCTCGAAGGCCATCGCCCGAGCCTGGCCGCGGGCGGCCTCCTCTCGGGTTTCCTCGCGGGCCCGCCTCGCGCCGAGGGCCCGCAGGGCGAGGGCGAGGCGCATGCCGGGAGCCCCCCAAGGGGGCGGATCGTCGCCGACCTCGGAAGAATCCCCGTCGGCCCTGGACGGAGCCCTGACCGGCTGCGGCAGGGGGATCCCGCGCTCGGCGAGGCTCCAGAGGCGCAGGGCCGCCATCTCGGAAACGTGCAGGGCGTCGGCGTAGTAGCGCTCCAGCAGCGGAGGCCCACCCGCGTCGAGGGAAAGCCCGATCAGCTCCTTCGCCAGGCCCTGAGCCAGGTCGGCGCGATCGCCGGGCCCATCCCGCCGGATCCCGTCCAGCAGCAGGTAGGGCATCACCACTCCGTGTCGAAGGCAGAACAGCCCCAGGGTGTAGCGCTCGCTCCCCCCGGCGCCGGCGTCCTCCGCCAGCTCCTGGACGCACAGGCGCTCGAGGACGTGGGCGAGGAGGCGGTCCCGGGAATGCGGCCCGCCCCCGAGCCGGGGCGGGTAGGGATAGTCGGCGTGCACGGCGAAGAACCGGTGACCGGACCGCACGTGGGCACCGTCGACGCGCACCTCCGCCTGCGCCCCGATCCCGGTCCCTCCAGACAGGCCCATCTCGGCCGGCGAAATCGGCAGGTGGGCCAGGGCGTGCATGAAGACCCCCAGGCGCACCTCGGTCTTCTCGTCGGCATCGCGGTCTGCGAAACCTTCCAGCTTGTGGGTTTCCCCGAGCCAGTCGTCGGCGCGCTCGAAGTAGAGCGGTGCCAGGGCGCTCCCGGCGCCGTGGCCCACGGGCGTCCGCCCGACCCAGCCCTCGAGGCGCAGCCAGTCGTGGAGCTGGGGATCGAAGACGAGCTGCTCCAGGTCGCTGGCGAGATCCTTCGCGAACAGGCCCGGCTGGGGGTTCGCCGCCGCCACCTCCTGGAGCACCACTCGAACATCGGCGAGGCGCACCTTCCGGTCCTCGCCTTCGAGCCACCGCGGCCACCAGCGGGCGGCACGCAGGCCCCCGTAGATCGGGTCGAAGAGGTAGAAGCGCGCCGTCACCCCATCGAGGCGCAGCTTCTCCTCGAGCCAGGCGCTGAGATCGGCGAGGGCATCGTCGACCTGCGGGCCCCCGTAGGCAAGGGTGCTCATCGCTCGTCCTCCTGGTGGCCGGCGCGCCCGGGCCCACCGACGGGACGGCAGGCCCACACCGGGCAACGGTAACCATACTCGATGCGCTCGCCCCGGAAGCGCAGGGCCAGGGCCCCCCTGTCGGCGTCGCTCCAGGCGCCGATCACCGCGCGGGCCCGCCGGAAGAGTTCCTCGTGGCCCGCCCGGGGGATGTGGTGGCGCATGGACCAGGCGCCCGCCCGCCGCGCCGCGAAGCCCGCCTCGACGAGGAGCTCCCGGTGCTGCGCCTCCGACCGGTAGGTCTGAGGCAGGCCGTCCCGCGCCGACAACAGCTCGCTCCACGCCGCCGCCACCGCCGCCGGCACCGCGGGCTCGCTCAGGAGGAACAGCCCCCCGGGCCGCAGCAGGCGCCGCACCTCGGCGAGGACGGCCGCGGCATCCCGGAGCAGGTGCAGGACGTTGCGGCAGGCGACCAGCTCGAAGCTGCCCGAAGGCCAGCGAGCGAGGGACTCGGCCGGCGCGAGCACCGGATCGACGTTGTGGATGCGCGCGGGAAGCTGCAGCGCGCGCCGCAGGTGCGGGTCGACCGCGGCAGCGCGCCGGCGGAGGACCGCCAGGGCGCGGGGGTCGGGGTCCAGGGCGAGCAGGCGGTCGACCCGAGCGGACAGGGCGAGGGCGAGGTCGCCTTCCCCGGCGCCGAGGTCGAGGGCCCGACCGAGGCGGCGCGGAGGCAGGAGGTCGACGAATACCCGCAGGCCGGCCGGGTCGCGCAGGTCGGCAGACCAGTGCCCCACCCCGCTGGCCGACGCCTGGCGGCCGGCAGAGGCGCGGCGGGTTCCACTGCGGGAAGCGGTGGGTGCGGGTGCGGTCATCGCGCGATGGCTCCGGGCCGAATGGGGAGGAGGGCCCGCCCGCCGGGGCGCGCGCGCGGCGCCTCGGCCGCGCGCCGCTCGCACAGGCAGCCCCCCCGGTGGTAGCGGGAGCGGACGAGGAGGGGATCGGCGTGCAGGCGACCAACCAGGTCGCCCGGCGCGAAGGCCTCCGCGCCCTCCGGGCGGTATCCAAGACAGAAACTCGGCGCCCCGTTGTCGTGCACGGCGACCGAGGCGACGAGGCGCCGGCAGTCCTCGCTCTTCAGCCACGGGCGCAGGCGCTCGACGACCGCGGGATCCGGGTCGAGGTCGAAGCGCCCGGCGGCCCGCCCCGTGTGCATCGGCCGCTCGAGAAAGAGGGCGATGCCCAGCTCGGCGACGAGCGGGAGGATCTCCCTCTCGACCTCCGCCTGGTTGCGGCGCTCGAGG
>WGAH01000779.1 GCA_015489145.1 Deltaproteobacteria bacterium | reverse complement strand
TCCGGGGGCAGGATACGCCCGAGGCGGGCGATTCCTTTCACCGTCGCTTCCCGCCGCCCGCCCGGGGTCCCGGCGCGGGGCGCGCCACCCGCGGGACCTCTCGGGGGTTATGGTGGGGGCTCCACCGCTCCGGAGTCCGCCGCGCCGTGCCCACCACCGAAGCGATCATCGAGGTCGAGCTTCCATCGGGCGACGCCATCGAGGTGGTTCGCCGCCGCTTCGGCCGGGCCGTCCCCGGTGCGCCGCGCGTGGCCCTCGTCGCCGGCCTTCGCGGCGACGCCCCCGAGGGGATTCGGGTCGCCCACGACGTCTCGGCGGTGCTGGCCGCCTGCGAGCCGCGCCTCGCCGGCCTCGTCGACGTCTACCCCTGCTGCAACCCCCTCGCCGCCCACCGGGGCTCGCGGCTGTGGCCCTTCTTCGACGTGGACCTCAACCGCCTGTTCCCGGGCCGCCCCGACGGCCACCCCCCGGACCGGGTCGCCCGCGCCCTCGTCGACGACCTCGCCGGGGCCGACCAGGTCGTCGAGCTGCGCGGGGCCCGCCCGGGCTTTCGCGAGGCCCCCCAGGCCCACGTCCGGCGGGGCGACGAGCAGGCCGCCGAGCGGGCGATGAACTGCAACGTCTCGGTGGTCTGGGCGCGGCGTCCCGGGCCGGCGGCGCCGGGCACCCTCGCCCACCAGTTCCCGGGCACCATCGTCCTCGAGGGCGGCGTCGGCAACATGCTCACCGACCGGGTCGGGCGCGAGCTCACCCAGGGCGTGCTGTTCCTGTTGTCCACCCTCGGCATCCTCGCCGAGGACGACCTCCCCTTCCACTGGGCCGGGCTCCAGCGCCCGCGCCGGGTCACCGACGAGACGGTGTTGCGCGTGCGCGCCGGGCGCGGGGGGCTGTTCCTGCCGCGCCACGCCGTGTGGGACGAGGTCGAGCCCGGCACGGTCCTGGGCCAGGTCGTCGACCCCGCCACCGGCGACGAGCTGGAGGTGGTGCGGAGCCCGGCCGCCGGCCGCGTCCTCGCCCTGCGCGAGCAGCCGGTGGTGCTGCCCGGCACGATGATCGCCCGCGTGGTCGCCGACGAGGCGCCGGCCGGCGGCGCGCCCCCGGCGGGAGGTGCCCCGTGAGCGTCGTCTTCCGGGTCGAGGCGCCCTACCGGGGCCACTACGAGCTGCACCGCCTGAGCTTCGGATCGGGCTCGCCGTCGGTGGCCATCGTCGCCGGGCTGCACGGCAACGAGCTGAACGGCATCCACGCGGTCAACATGCTCGCGAGCGCGCTGCGGGTGCAGCCGCCCCGGGGCACGGTCCACCTGTTCCCCCTGGTCAACACCTACGGCGCCAGCGAGGGGCGAAAGCGCTGGCCCTTCGACGACCTCGACATCAACCACGCCTTTCCGGGCGATCCCGAGGGCCCGGCGGTGGCCCGCATCGCCCGGGCGCTCCTCGACGCCACCGAGGCCGACGTGTGCGTGGACGTGCACAGCGGCGCGCCGCACGTCCGCGAGCTGCCGCAGGTGCGCGCGCCGATGAGCGGCGCCGAGCTCGAGCTCGCCCGGGCGATGGGGCTGCCCGTCGTGTGGCGGCGCCCCGGCGACCGCCTGGCGGCCACCGGGCTCGTCGGCGCCTGGCGGCAGGCGGGGCGGAAGGCCCTGCACGTCATCGGCGGCCGGGGCATCACCCTCGACACCGGGCACTCGGCCACCCTGGCCCGGGGCCTCAACCGGCTGCTGGCGCACCTCGACATGGTGCCGCCGGTGGGCGCCTCCGAGACGGTGGCCGACGTGACGCGGGCCGACGTCGAATCGCACCGCTCGCCCTTCGGCGGCTTCTTCGTGCCCGAGGTGCGGGTCGGCGACGCGGTGGCGGCGGGGCACCTGCTCGGCCACCTGCACGCCCCCATCGGCGGCGAGCGCCTCGGCGAGGTGCGGGCGGGCCGCGCGGGCATCGTCATGACGGTGCGGGCCTACCCGATGGTGCACGCGCAGGAACTCCTGGCCAGGGTCGCGGGGACGGGCTGATGGGCGGCGGCGATCTCGACTTCGACGCGCTGATGGCGGGCATGGGCGTGCGGCGCCTCGACGACGAGGCGGCGGCGGGAGCCCGCAAGAAGAAGTCCCGCCGGGGACGGCGGGGCGCGGGCCGCCGGGAAAAGCCGGCCTCGCGGGGGGGAAGCCCGGCGAAGGCGCGGGAGGCGCCCGCCTCCTCGACCCCGCCCGATCCCGAGGCGCCGGTGGCGCCCGCCGCCGAGCCGAAGCCCGCCGCCGCGCCGGTCGCGGCGGAGCCGAAGCCCGCCGCGGAGCCGAAGCCCGCCGCCGCGCCGGTCGCGGTCGAGGCCCCGGCGGCCGAAGGAAAGGCCGCGGACGCGCCGGCCGCCGATGACGAGGCCCTCGCGGCCCTGCGCGACCGCGTGCGCTTCCTGGAAGAGGAAGCCGACCTGCTGCGCGGCGAGCGGGACGAGGCCCTCGCCGCCCTGCGCGAGGAGCGGGCGCGACGCGCCGGCGGGGAGGCCGAACCCGGGGCGCTCCGCCGGCTCCTGGCGGATCGGGGCATCAAGGGCGCCGACGAGGCCGCGCACTTCCTCGGTGCCGTCGTCCGGGCCCGGCGGGTCGACGAGCTCCTCGACCTGCTGGTCCTCCGCGACCCGGCACCCGTCGCCGGCTTCCTCGCCGACCGGGTGAGCCTGGTCTGCGAGGCCTGTCCGCCGCCCGCCGGCCGCGCCGCCGTCCCGGTGCCGCGCCCCCGCTGCGAGGTGTGCGGCGGCCTCGACCTCGAACGGGCGGTGCGCCGCTTCGTCGACGGCTGCCTGGTCAACGGCTTCACCCGCGTCGCCTTCGCCGGCGGGCCGGCCACCGCCCACCGGCAGATCCGCGACCTCGTCCACCACCGCAGCCTGGAGCTGCGCTTCGTCCCCGGCGAACCCGCCGCCGCCGCCCGGGCCCTGGCCGGCTTCAAGGACGAGCTCGACGTGCTCGTGCTGTGGTCCGCCGATCCGGTCGAGGTGCCCTGGGTCGCCGCCTCCCTCGCCGAGTCCCGCGAGGGAGGCGCCGAGCACCCGCGCCGCCTGCGGGGCATTCGCCTGGTTCGCGTCGCCGGGCGCGCCGTCGCCCACGTTCTCGGAGATGCCGCCGATGCGCTTCTTGCCTGAGGGAGCCGACACCCTGCGCCACCTGGGCTACGTCGCCGGCCCCGGCCGCTACTACCAGCCCGCCTACCGCCACATCGCCGCCGCCGTGGGCATCGAGGAGGGCGCCATCCTCGACGTGGGTTGCGGCGCCGGCTGGGTCTGCCTGCACCTCGCCGAGGGGCGGCCCGAGCTCGACTGCGTGGGCATCGACCGCTCGCCCCTGATGCTGCGCTTCGCCCGCCGCAACAAGGGCTCGCGCCTCAACGTGAGCTTTCGCGAGATGGAGGCCGAGGCGATCACCTTTCCCGAGCACACCTTCCACGTCGCCCTCGCCGTGCAGTCCGCCCACCACTGGCGGGACACCGACGCCGTGCTCCGGGAGGTCCACCGCGTGCTGGTTCCCGGCGGGCGCTTCTACGTCTACGAGGCGGATTCCGACGCGACGGAGGTGCCCGAGGGCTGGGTGCGGCGCATCGGGCCGTGGCCGCCGGACTGGTGGCTGATCCGCAACTGGCGGCGCTACGGCATGGGGGCCGAGCGCTGGGAGCGCCTCAAGGAGGCCGTGCGGCGGAGCCCCTTCGGCGGCGGCGAGGACGGGCGGCACGGCTTCTACCGGCGCCTGGTGCTGACCCGCGCATGATCCCCTGGCTGCTCGCCGGCTGCGCCGCGTCCCTCCTCCCCGGCGAGGCGGTGCTCGGCGAGGACGTGGCGGCGGTGGCGGTGACGGGCGAAGCCGGCGCGGCCCTCGGCACCCGCCTCGCCCTCGGCCCCGAGGGGCTGCTGGCGACGGCGCCGGGCCTGGGCGAGGTCTGGGGCATCGACGCGGACGGCGCGGTGCGGTGGCGGTGGGCGGTGGCGCCCGCCGGCGGCCTGCTGGACGCCTGGTGGGGGCCCGAGGGCGCCGAGGCCCTGGTGCGGGGCGAGGGGATCTTTCGCCGCGACCCCGACGCGGAGGGCCCCGGGGAGCGGGTGCGGGCGCTGGACGAGACGTGGACGGCGGCGGCGCCCTGCCCGGACGGGAGCGTCGCCCTGGCCGAGGGGGCGGGCTCGGCGGTGGCCTGCGGCGAGGCCGGCGAGCTTCGGTCCACCTGCGCGGAAGGGAGCTGCGCCGTGAGCCTCCGCGACCCGGCCACCGGCGAGGAGGTGGTGCTCGACGAGACCACGCCGGGCTCGGCGGTGGGTTTTCGCGGCGACGGCACGGCCTGCTGGGGCGACGTGCGCGCCGAGGAGCCGACCTGGACCGGCGAGGTGCGCTGCGCCGACGGCCTCGTGCTGTCCGGCGCCGAGGGGGAGCACCTCGGCGTGGCCCTGGCCGGCGACCGCGCCGCCGGGTGGTTCGACAAGTGGATCGTCCCGGCCCGGGCCCGCGCCCTCGACCTGGGCGGCGGCGAGGCCTGGGTGGTGGACCGGGCCGCCGAGCGCAGCCGCCTCGCCCTGGCGTCCGGCGACGGCCTGTGGGCGGTCGGGGCGCCGGGGTGGATGGGCCACGACGCCTGGACCGGGCGGGTGTGGATCCTGGAGGCCCCGTGATCGCGGCGGCGACGGGCCCGGAGGGGCTGCCGGCCTGGGCCGGGCCGGCGGCGCTGGTCGCCATCGGCCTCGGGCTGGCCGCCCTCCTCGGCCTGGCCGGCTGGCGTCTCCGCCGGGGCCCGCGCCCCTGGACCCTGGCCGACGCCGCCCTGGCCCTGGCCCTGCTCCTGTGGGGCTCGGTCGGCGGGGGGCTCGGCTTCCACCGGCTCCTCGCCGGGGACTGGTTCTGGACGGGGGAGGCGCCGGTCCTGCCGGCCCTGGCGGGCACCGCCTCGGGAGCCCTCGTCGCCGCCGCCTTCGCCGCGGCCCGCGCCGGCCTCGCCGGCCTCGGCCTCGGCCGCCCGCCCTGGCGCGCCACCCTCCTCGCCCCGCTCCTGGTGGGACCCTTCCTCCTGCTGACCGCGCTGTGGACCACGCTGGTGGAGGCCCTGGGCGTGCCCGTCGAGGAGCAGCGCCTCCTGGAACTGCTGCGGGAGGGGCCCGTCGACCCGGCCCTCGCCGCCGTGCTGATCTACGGGGTCCTGGTGGCGCCGCTGTTCGAGGAGGTGCTGTTTCGCGGTTTCCTCGTGCCGCCCCTCGCCCGTCGCTGGGGCGCGGTGGGCGCGATTGCCGGCACCGCCGTCGCCTTCGGCCTGCTGCACGGCGCCGACCCCTCGGCGGTGGTGCCGCTGACGGGGCTCGGCGCGCTGCTGGCCTGGCTGCGGCTGCGGACGGGCTCGCTGTGGCCCGCCATCGCCCTGCACCTGGGCAACAACGCCTTCGCCGCCCTGGCGGTCCTCGCCGGCCTCCCCCCGCCGGGGGGCTGATCAGGGGCGGCGCTCGCGCCGGGCGAGGTGGCGGGCGACCAGCTCGAGCAGGGCGTGGGGGTCGAAGGGCTTGCGGACGACCCGCCCCTCCATGCGCTCGAGGAAGCGGCGGCCCTCCTCGGTGAAGGTGCCCGCGGTGAGCAGGTGCAGGTCGGGGAGCTGGTCCGGCGCGACGCGCTCGAGGGCCTCGGCGAAGCCCGCGCCGCCGAACTCGGGCATCATCAGGTCGCAGAGGATGAAGTCCCAGCGCTCACCCTGGGCGATGGCGGCGAGGGCGGCGCGGGGGTCGGTGAAGGCGAGGACCTCGTGGTTCCGGCCGAGGATGCGCCGGAGGGCCGCGAGGACGTGGCGGTCGTCGTCGATGACGAGGACGCGGGCCCGCGCGCTGGCGGTGGGGACGGCGGGCTCCTCGGGCTCGGGGGCCGGCCGGTCGTCGTGGGTCGGGAGGCGGACGCGGAAGGTGGTGCCGCGGCCCGGCTCGCTCTCGACGGTGATGGCGCCGCCGTGCTCCTCGACGATGCGGCGGCAGATCGGCAGGCCGAGGCCGGTGCCCCGCCCCGGCGGCTTGGTGGTGAAGAAGGGCTCGAAGATGCGGTCGAGGACCGCGGGCTCGATGCCGCTGCCCGTGTCGCTGATCGCGACCTCGACGGCGTCGCCGTCGAGCCGCGTCTCCACGCGAACCGCGTTGCGCGCGGCCTGGCCGGGCTCGATGGCGTGGGCGGCGTTGACGAGGAGGTTGAGGAAGACCTGGCCGAGCCGGCTCGCCACGCCCAGCACGGTGGGGGCGGGGCCGAAGGCGCGCACCAGGCGGGCGCGGTGGCGGATCTCGTTGCGGGCCATGGCGATGGCCGAGTCGATCACGGCGTGGAGGTCGACGGGCTCCGGCTCGGCGGTGGGCTCGGCGCGGGAGAACAGGGCCAGGTCCGAGGCGATGTCGCGAATGCGGGTCGTGCCGAGGCGGGCCTCCTCGAGGGCGGCGAGGACCTCGCGCAGGCGCGGGGAGGGGACCTCGGCGGCCAGGGCGGCGAGCTCCTCGATGGCGAAGGCGACGTTGGCGTGGACGTAGGCCAGGGGGTTGTTGATCTCGTGGCCGACGCCGGCGGCGAGGGTGCCGATGGCGATCATGCGGTCGACCTGCATGGCCCGGCTCTGGAGGGCGTCCTGGGCGCGCAGGTCGCGGCAGGCGAAGAGCACGGCCGGGGCGCCCTCGAAGTGGATGGCGGTGGCGGTGGCCTCGACGGGGACGGCCTCGCCGGCGGCGGATCGCAGGGCGGCGCGGGTCGGTGGGACGGACCGGCCTTCGAGGGCGGCCCGGAAGGGGCAGTCCTCCGGCGCCGGGGCCGGGTCGGGGAGGAAGTCGCGCACGGGCCGACCGGCGAGGGCGGCCGGGTCGTCGTGGCCGAGGAGGCGCGCCAGCGCCGGGTTCGCGAAGGCCAGCCGGCGCTCCTGGACGATGAACATCGCCTCGGGGCTCAGCTCGAGGAGATCGCGGAAGCTGCGGGCCGTGCGCCGGATCTCCTCGGCGCGGCGGCGGTCCTCGGTGAGGTCCTCGACCGTGAGCAGGGCGTGGGCCAGCTCGCCGGCCACCGGCACCGCGGTGAAGGCGAGGGTGCGCGTCTCGCCGTCCACGGCGCGCGGGAGGATGAGGCGGAAGGCGCCGGTCCGGTCGATGGCGCGAAGGCGCGTGACCAGGGCGGGCACGGGCAGCGCGGCGTCGACGGGCCGCCCCGCCAGGGTGCCGAGCTCCAGGCCGCAGGTTTGGCAGAAGTCGGCGTCGGCGGCGAGGAAGCGCAGGTCGGGGTCCAGGGCGGCCACGCCGGCCCGGACGGCGAGCAGGGCGGCCTCGGCGTAGGCGTGGGCGTCCCGGGAGGCCTGCCGCTCGGCCTCGAGGTCGGCGTCGAGGGCGCGGGCGACGACCCGGTGGACGGCGCGGGAGGCGTCCGGGAGGAGCTCGGGCCCCAGGCCGGCCTCGGCGGCCTGGGGGCCGGCCAGCCAGGCGGCGAGGGCCGAAAGGAAGGCGCAGGCGGCGGAAAAGCAGGCGTGGGCGTCGGGGCGCTCGACCGCGGGCCCGTCGGGGAGCGGATCGCCGGCGAGGGCGGCGCGAAAGTGCCCCAGGAGGCGGCCGGGGTCGCCCGGACCTTCCGGGAGCCGGGGGGCGAACTCGTCGAAGAAGCCGGCATGGTCGAGAATCTCGGCGAGGCGGCGAAGCGGCTCGGGAGCGTCGCCGGCGGCCGCGCCGGCGGGGAGCCGCGGGGGGAAGGATCGAACCATGTCAGCCTCGAGCGGGGCCTGCCCGGAAGGGCGCGCCCGAAGCGTAGCCCGGTCGTGCCGCGGGTCAAGGATGACCGCGGGGTTTCGCGAGGTGCCCGGCGGCGCGTCCGGTGGGCCGCCGGCCGGGGCGGCGAGCGGTTACGCAGGGGGGGCGGTCCCGGGGACCGCGCCTGGAGGGCACATGCGAGATGGACGCAAGGGCGGGCCGGCCCCGAAGCACCGCGGAGCGGCGGGGGCCGCCCGCGGCGAGGTTCGCCGCAAGGCCGAGCGGCTCGTCGCCGAGACCGGCATCCCCCGGCCGATGGCCTTCCAGGTGGTCCGGGGGCAGCTCACCCTCAACGATGCCCTCCAGCGGCTGGCCCTGGCCGACAAGGTCGACAACCTCGTTCGACGCTACGGCTTCAACAAGGCCCTGGCCACCCAGATCGCGCTGGGCCAGGCCGACCTCGACCAGGCCCTGCTCAAGCGGCGACTGGCGGAGTGGATGGCCGAGCACGAGCACGACAGCCTGCTGGTGATGGCCCGCGATGCCGACCGGCAGGTCGCGCTCGCCGCCCACGGGGGCGAGGTCCACCGGGGGCGCGTCGTCGCCGTCGACAAGTACGAGTTCGACTTCGCCCCGAAGAAGGGCGAGCCGGGCCGCATCCACAAGGTCACCCTGCGCTGGGGCTGCTGGGCCGAGCACTTCGCCAAGGTGAAGTCCCAGGTTCGGGTCGACCCCGAGGGGACCGGTCCGGTCGAGCCGCGCTTCCGGCCGCAGGATCGCTACGGCCTGTCCGACCGCCGCCTCTTCGGCTACATGGAGTCCGGCGCGCGCCTGGAGGTGGCGGTGCTCGAAGGCGAGCGCTTCACCGGCACCGTCGAGTGGATGAGCCGCTGGGAGTTCGGCCTGAAGCTCAAGCGCGGCGTCTCGGTCGTGATCTTCCGCCACGCCCTCGCGGGCGTCGAGGAGCGCTGAATGGGTGTGCTCAAGGGCGCCATGACGGTGCGCCGCTACGCGGTGCTCGGGGAGGTCCCCGACGACTTCCGGGTCCGCTACGCCGACGCGCTGGCCGACCACGCCTTTCGCGACCCGCCGGCCTCGGCCGCCGGCGAGGAGCGCAGCGGCTGGTGTCGCATCGACAACCTGCTCGAGACCGACTTCTCCGACCTGAACCGCTGGCTGTTCAACCAGTACCTCGTCGCCGCGCTTCGCACCGACAAGAAGGTCCTTCCGGCGAAGCTGTTTCGCGCCCACCTCGACCGCCGCCTCGCCGAGTGGTGCCACCAGCACGGGCGGAACCGGGCTCCCTCCGGGGTGCGCCAGGAGATCCGCGAGCAGCTCGAAATCGAGATGTTCGCCCGCACCCTGCCCCGGGTGCAGGTGGTCGAGTGGGTCTGGAACCTCGTCGACGGCTGGGTGGCCTTCCACAACACCTCGGACTCGGCCAACGACCGCTTCGTCAAGCTGTTTCGCGAGACCTTCGGCCTGGAGCTGGCGCCGTTCTCGCCGCTGGACTTCCTCGCCGACGACCCCGACCTGGCCGCCGCCCTCGAGGCGAAGGGCATCAGCGACTACCGCCGTCCGCACCGGGAGGACGCATGAACGGCAACCCGGCCCTGCCGCACCTCTCGGCCGAGTTCTTCGTCTGGCTCTGGTTCGCCTCCGAGCGCGAGGGCGGCACGATGGACCTCGGCGAGGCGGGCATTTGCGACGTGTGGGTGGACGAGCGCATCAGCTTCCGGGCGCCCGACGAGGACCGCGTGCGCGCCGTGGTCACCGGCGAGAACAGCTCGACGGCGGCCGAGGCCCTCGCGGCGCTGGCCTCGGGCAAGGTGGTTCGCGACGTGCAGCTCCACCTGCGCCGCGAGGAGCGGGAGTACGCCCTCACCCTGCGGGGGGTCCACCTCGACCTCGCCGGCGCGAAGCTGCCGCCCCACGAGGCCGAGGGCGACGACGGCCTCCTCTACGAGCGCATGTTCCTCTACGAGGACCTCTGGTTCGTGATCGGCGCGCTCTACCGCCGCTTCGCCCGGGAGCGCACCAGCGCGCGCTGGGCGGACGAGATCCTCCCGGCGATTCGCGCCTGGGCCGCCGGCGAGCTTGCCGACGGGGACGGCTCCGGATAAGGCTCGGCCGCTCCCGGCGTCGCCCACCGCGGCGCGCGAGCCCTCCGCGCGGTTAGCTCAGCTGGATAGAGCGTTGGCCTCCGGAGCCAAAGGCCACAGGTTCGAATCCTGTACCGCGCACTCCCTTCCGGCCGGCCTTGCCCGGCCGGTCGTCTTTTCGGAGCCCCCGTGGACCTCGAAGGCGCCGAGACCTGGGTGGACGCGACGGTCGTTCACGGCGTGCTCGCCGGCGTCCTCGTGGTGTTGGGGCTCTTGTGGGCGCTCGCGCTCTGGAACGCCGCGCGGCGCGCCGTCCTGCGCGAGGAGGTCGCCGGGGCCCTGGCCGCCGCCCGCGCGCTGGGGCTGTGCGAGCGCCAGCCGGGCTTCCGGCCGGCGGTGGTGGTCGAGGGCGAGGTCGGCGGCCGGCCGGTGCGCCTGGCCTGGACCGAGGGGCTGCGCGGACCCGCCTGCCGGCTGCGCCTCGGCCGCGGGCGGGGGCGGCGCCTGCCGCCGGCTCGCACCGGCGACGAGCTGCGGGCGCTGCTCGGCCTGCCCGGCGGGGGCTGAAGCCGCCGGGTTCGTCCCGAACCGGGACGGGACGCGGCCGGGCTCGGTGGGATAGCCTGATCCGGTGAACCGCTCGCGAGAGCGGGGCGTTGGAGGCTGAGATGAAGGCATCCAGGACGATGCGGTGGGCGGCGGCGGCCCTGCTGGCGGGGGCGACGGTGCCGGTTCGGGCGGCCCAGGAGCGCCCGGACGTGGTCGTGGTCGTGTGGGACGCCACCCGGGCCGATCACCTCACCCCCTACGGCTACGCGCGCGACACGACGCCCAACCTCGCCGCCATCGCCCGGGGCGGCCTCGTCTTCGAGCGGGCCATGGCCAGCGGCTCGTGGACCGGGGCGAGCGCGCCCTGCCTGTTCACCGGCCTGTTCACCCACAACAACCTCGTCGACTACGCGACGAAGGACTGGGTGCTCGACCTGCCCGACGCGGCGACCACCTTCGCCGAGACCTTCAAGGGGGCCGGCTACCGCACGGCGATCTTCACGGGGCAGGGCGTCATCCTCGACCACCCCGGCATGTTGCAGGGCTTCGACCTGGTGCAGCGGGCCGGCGAGCCGGTGCTGGCCGAGCGGGCGCTGGACTTCATCGACCAGGCCGGCGACGCCCCGGCCCTGGTGGTGCTCTGGTTCACCAACCCCCACGCCCCCTACCTGCCGCGCGCCGAGCACGACCTGTGGTCCGACAAGTCGCGCGAGCCCCTCAACATCGTCGGCTGCAACGACAACGCGGTGAAGAAGGTCCCCGGGGCGATCAAGTGGTGCGACCTCAACTGGGGCAAGGTCGAGCTGGCGCCGGACGACTACCAGCACCTCCGCGACCTCTACGACGGCGAGCTGCACCAGGACGACGCCGAGCTGGGCGAGCTGTGGAAGGGCCTCGCCGACCGGGGCCTGGCCGACGAGACGGTCTTCCTGCTCACCGCCGACCACGGCGAGGCCTTTGGCGAGCACCCCGACGCCCGGGCCTGGCACACCCTGCCCTACTTCGTCAACCAGCACGTCCCGCTGGTGGTGCGCTACCCGAAGCGCCTCGCGCCGGGCCGGGTGGCGGGCCAGGTGCGCCTCGTCGACGTGTACCCGACGCTCGCCGACCTCGCCGGCGTCGCGGTGGACCACCCCGTCAACGGCGTGAGCCTCGTCGCCGCGGGACGGGACGCCGGGCAGGACCTGCCCAACATCGGCTTCACCCACAAGATCGCCTTCTACAACGACGGCCGCTACCGCCTGATCGAGTCCCGCACCACCGACGACCTGCGCGCGGTCTACGACCTTCGGGCCGATCCGGGCGAGCAGCACAACCTCGCCGCCGACCAGCCCGACCTGTTGTCCCGGCTCGAGAAGGCGATGGAGGACTTCGTCGCCGGCACCCACGTCGATCTCGGCGGCCAGGCGAAGCCCGCCACCGAGGAGGACTTCGAGCGCCTCCGCGCCCTGGGCTACGTCGAGTAGCCCCGCCGCCGCCCGGTTCCGGCGGGAGCCAGGCGACGGCCGGCCGGGTGGTGGGTGATCATCCACCCCGTCGTGGGTGATGATCCCCCGCGGCGCGGGTGATGGTCGGCCGCCTCGCGGGCGGCTGTCGCGCCTGCCCCCCCCGACATTCACCCCATGCCTGCGCGCAACTCCGGGGTGGATGACGACTCGGCGACGCAAGTCGGGGTCGAGTGTCCACCCGGGGCAGCAATTCCCCCGATACCTCCGTGTCCATGGGCTCGGGTAGCACCTCGCGCGACGCTCCAAGGCGGATTTTCGACGACGCCTCCTCCTCGACGCCGTGCCCCCCCCGACATCGGGGCCGGGGTTGTTCGACCGATGCGACATTCACCCGACACTTGCGCGTAAGTCGATGTTGAATGACCCGTCTCGCGCCACGCCGGCGGGAGCCGCGGCGGAAGGTGGCGCCCCCTCCGCCCTCGGCGCTGTCGCGCCGTCGGCGACCCCGAGGCCTCTCGACCGAAACCCGCCCGGGCATCGTGCGCGACTTCACCGCGGGGGGGGGCGGGCGCGACGCCCAGTGTGGATCAGCCGCCGGCCCGGACGAGGTCGACAGCCCGGACCCGTTGCGCCGGGTCGGCGCGCAGCTCCCCGTCGACTTCTCGGAAGCGGACGCCCTCCTGCCGGAGCCTGTCCACTTGGGAAATGCCTCGCATCTCCCTGTCGCTCCAGCGGAATCCCGGGCGCGACGCGCCGTGCCGGTCGAGGATGCGCCACTCCGCGGTACCGGGGAGGCCGCAACTCCTCACGTGGGAGCCGACGGCGCGAGCGTTCGTGTCGAGGGCCTCGGCGAGGTCGCCGTAGCTGGTCCACTTTCCCGGGGGCACCTGCTCGAGCAGCTCGTGGATCCGGGGGCCGAGCGGGGAACGGGACTCGGCCGTCCGGCCGACCCTGGGATCCGTCCCGGTCGCTTCGGCGGGGTCGGGGTCGTGGCCGATGGCGCGCATGACCGCGAGCACGGCGGACACGACGCGATCCATGGCGGCGCGGTCGTGCGCGGCGAGCGTGGGGTCTCCCGGTGGGGTGGTGTCGTTGGTGAGCTCGGCTCGGCGTGCGCCATTGAGCACCTCGTGGAGGGCCTTTTCGAGGTAGGCCACCTCCATCGAGTTGAAGCCGTCGGAGGTGGTCCGGCGCACCAGCAGCGCGCGCGTCCAGCCCTCGCGATTCCTCCGGTGCCGCCGGATGCGGTCGGCGATCGCGCCGGGGCCGGCCTTGCCCACGTAGACGCTGTAGGTTCCGGGCTCCGTGTCGTCCGAACCGCTGAACAGGAGGTAGATCCCCACCACGTTCCAATCGGCGAGGCTCTCGGTGTCCTGGCGGTCGACGACGGACATGCGAAGGGCCTCGTGGCGGAACTCGATGTCGATCGGCTCCCGCCGACCGGAAGGCAGCAGGAACACGGCGGGGATGCGCTTTTCAGATACGGACATGGAATCCCCGGAAAGGTGGGCTTTCCCGCTTGCGCCTACCGCTCCACCGTCACCGTCGCGACGGGCTTCGCCTCGGCGTAGGGGCCGGCGGCCAGGCCGGTCTTGTCGGCCATCGGCGGCGGCATGAGGCGGTAGAGCACGGTGGCCTCGACGGTCTTCGCCTCGGCGGGCACGCCGGAGAGGCTGAGCGTGCGCGTCTCGCCGGGCTGGAGGCGGCTGTCGCCGAGGACTTGCGCCGCCACCGGGGGCATCGCTGGCTTGCCCTCGGCGTCGCCGTAGCGGCGCACGAGCTTCGTATCGGCGTCTTCCCACACCACCTCGCCCGAGGCGTCCTTCCCGACGGCCTTCACGACGGCGAGGCGACCGGGGAAGCCGGTGGGGAAGGCGTGGCCGGTGGCGTTGGCGAGGGTGAGGGTGAGGGTGTCGCCGTCGAGCTTCGCGTCGAGCTTCACCGCGCCGGCGAGCAGGTCGTGGTCGGCCCCCTCCCAGAGCTGCCGCGGGCCGACGAAGGCGTGGCTGGCGTGGTCGGCGCGCCGGCTCACGGCGCCCGAGGGGCCGGCCACCCGCGGCATGTGGCAGGACCGGCAGGTGGCGCCGTCGACCTTGGCGTGCTCGTCGCCGGTGGAGCACACCGGCACGCCCTGGGGGTTGTCCTCGCGGGCGTGGCAGGTGAGGCAGAGGTCGTCGCTGTCGGCCTTCATGTGGGCGGGCGCCGGGCCGGTGCCGTGG
The DNA here is from genome assembly GCA_015489145.1 of Deltaproteobacteria bacterium. GTDB lineage: Bacteria > Myxococcota_A > UBA796 > UBA796 > UBA2385 > S143-5. The sequence continues at coordinate 1,030 of WGAH01000779.1, read as the reverse complement.
ACCGGGGAGGCGCCCGCCGCGAGGTCGTGGGGGCCGTGCAGCACGCCGTCGGTGCCGAAGGCGAGGGCCTCGCCGCCGAGGTGCGCGAGGTCCACCGACTCGGCGGTGTGGCAGGTGGCGCAGGTCACGCCGCGCTTCGCCACCGCCCCCTCCACGTCGTCGACCTGCCGCGGGTGGTGGCAGTTGGCGCAGCGGCGCGTCACCGCCTCGCCCTCGCGCTGGACGTGGCCCCGGAGCATGGCCGCGAAGATCGGGTCGCGGTCGCGGTGGGCGCGGCTGTGCATGCTCGTCTTCCACTCCTCGACGATGGCGCCGTGGCAGGGGGCGCAGGTGTCGGGGTCGTCCACGTCGAAGCCGCCCGCCGGCGCGGGCTCCGCCGGCGCGGGCTTCGTCGCCGTGGGGGCGGTGGGAGCCTTCGCCTCCGGCGGGGCCTCGACGGGCGGGGCCTCGCCGCCGCAGGCGAGGAGGACGAGCAGGGGCAGGGCGCGGCGCATGGCGGTCTCCGGCGGTTCGGGTGGGTCCCGGGGATTGTACGCCGGCGGCGGACCCGCGTATCGCCGGGGCGGCGCGACCCCTACCCGCCGAGGGCGAAGACCTCGTGGGCGGTGCGGCGGCGGGCCTCGCCGTCCCGGGCGTGGCCGCGGAGGCGCTCGAGCACCTGCCCCAGCCGCTCGGGGGTGGCGGCCCCGGGCTGCACGCGGGCCAGCGCCAGGCCGGCCCGGGCCTCTCCGAGGAAGGCCAGGGCGTAGTCCGCCAGGGCGGCGAGGCGCCGGCGCTCCACCGCGAGGGCCCGGGTGTGATCGAGAATGCGGGCCAGGTGGCGGGCCTCGGCCTCGCGGCCGTCGCGGGTGAAGGGGTCCTCGGCCTCGCGGGCCGCCGCCCGGGCCTCGGCGAGGCGGGCCGCCACCCCCTCGGCGTCGGCGGCGGCGAGCTCGGCGTCGAGGTCCTGGAGGGTGCCGGCGAGGTGGGCGACCCAGGCGGCGACCTCGGCCAGGCCGTCGCGGGTGTCCGGGTCCGCCCGCCCGAGGGC
>WGAH01000778.1 GCA_015489145.1 Deltaproteobacteria bacterium | reverse complement strand
CTCGTAGACGCCCTGCATCGAGTCGATGACGAGCTGGAGCGCCACGTCCTCGGGCACGCTGCTGTCGCCCATGCGCGCCACCACCCACATCGCCTGCAACCTCAGGCTGCCGTCGTCCCGGGGCATGACGACGTTGAGGTAGAACTGCTCGTCCACCTCGAGCCAGTCGAGGCTCACCTCGGCCGGCCCCTCCAGCCAGGTGCGCTGCACCATCGCCGGCCCGTACTCGGTGTCGACCCACCGGTAGCGCCCGTTGGTCTCGGTCTCGATCACGACGGTCCCGCCGAGGTAGGTGCTGACCATCGTGTTGAAGACGGCGAGTTCCTCGCACTCCCCGGCCACGAAGCAGTCCGGGTCGCTGAGGAATTCCCGCTCGTAGCTCTCGTACATCCCCGGCGAGAGCTCCACCGGGTCCACCTCGACCAGCACGTTCACGATGTCGGGCACGGCGGTCGCGCCCTCGGTGCCCACCGCCGCGCCGTGGAGGTCCTCGAGCACGCGCTCCTGGTCGTCGAGCCCGCTCACGGCGTCCTGGGAGAGGTTCGAGACGGTGTAGCCGTCGAGGGTCTCGGCGAGGTGGTCGCCCTCCTCCAGCCAGGCGCGCAGGTTGCCGAGGCCGGCCTCCATCGCCGCGGCGTCGTCGAAGTTCGCGAACAGGTAGCCGCTCAGCTCGTCGAGGGAGGCCGGCGCGTCCGGCGGGTGGCGGCAGGCGGCGAGGGCGAGGGTCGTGGCGGCGAGGACGAGGCGGGAGCGACGCATCGCTCCCCTGTTAGGCCGCCGCGCCCCGGCGCGCACCCCCTCCGCCGGGCGGCCGGCTCGCCCCTCCGGGCCACGAGCACGGGAAAGTGGCCCCCCGGCGGGAGGAATTCCGCACCCCTCCTCGACATGCCAGCTTCGACCGTGGTATGGAACCGGAATCGGGAGGAGAACGTGCCGGATGCACTCCGCATCGTCGTGGTGGACGACGACCCCAACCTGCTCACCCTGGTCGGCTCCGCCCTGTCCCACGTCGGCCACGAGGTCACCCTGGTCGGCGATCCCACCGACGCGCTGTCGACCTGCGAGAAGGTGCGCCCCGACTGCATCATCGTCGACCTCATGATGCCGGCCCTCGACGGCCTGCAGATCTGCCGCACCGTCCGCTCCCACCCCACGCTGGCCGAGGTGCCGATCATCGTCGCCTCCGGCAAGGCCTACAGCAGCGACCGCGACGCCGCCCTCGCCGCCGGGGCCAGCGCCTTCCTGCCCAAGCCCTTCCGCATCGACGAGCTGTTCGCCACCGTCGACCGCCTCGTCGCCCGCAAGGTCGAGCTCGCCTTCTGGGGGGTGCGCGGCACCCTGCCGGTGCCCGGGCCGGACACCGTGCGCTACGGCGGCAACACCAACTGCCTCACCCTGCGCTTCCCCAACGGGTCCTTCTTCGTCCTCGACGCCGGCACCGGCATCCGCGACCTCGGCCAGGCGCTGCTGGGCGCCGCCGAGGCCCGCCCCCTCGAGGGCCACATCTTCATCACCCACGCCCACTGGGACCACATCAACGCCCTGCCCTTCTTCGCGCCGCTCTACGTCCAGCGGAACCAGTGGACGATCTGCGGCCCGCGCCACGGCGCCCTGTCGATACGCGACATGGTGCAGGCCCAGATGGACGGCACCTTCTTCCCGATCACCCCCCGCGAGTTCGCCGCCCAGGTCGACTACCGCGACCTGTCCGAGGGCGAGCGCGAGATCGCGGGCGTCGAGGTGGCGTCCATGCTGCTGATGCACCCGGGCACCACCCTGGGCTACCGCTTCCGCTTCGAGGGGCGGTCCATCTGCTACGTCACCGACAACGAGCTCTACCCGGAGGGCATGGCGGAGCGCCGCGCCGACTACGTGGAGCGCCTCCTCGAGTTCGTGCGCGGCACCGACTGCCTCGTCATCGACGCGACCTGGTTCGACGAGGAGTACCCGCAGCGCGTCGGCTGGGGGCACTCGGCGGTGGGCGAGGTGGTGCGCCTCGCCGCCGACGCCGAGGTGAAGCGCCTCTACCTGCACCACCACGACCCGGGCCAGACCGACGACGACATCGACCAGAAGCTCGCCGTCGCCCAGGAGCGGCTCCACCGCCTCGGCGCCTCGATCCCCTGCGTCGCCGCCCACGAGGGCGACGTGCTCGAGCTGTAGGCCGGGAATCAGCGCGAGGCCGCGCCGCCCTCGCCGTCCAGGGTGGCGGAGCAGGGCGGGTTCATGCGCGCCGGCGCCGGCTCCAGGCTGAAGTAGGGGGTGCCCGGCTCCGGGCGGCTGTCGCGGCAGGGACGACCGCCCGGGGGAGCCGGCAGCCGCCAGAAGCGGATCGGGTCGCCGGTGTCCAGCGCCACCGTCCAGCCGGCGCCCGGGCGGTTCTCGGAGGCGTACCAGGCCCGCCAGTCGCCGGCGTCGAGCGCCTGCCCGGGCCGCGCGACCCGGGTGGGCTCCGTGCGGGGCAGCGGGCAGGCGAGGAAGGCCCGCGGCTCGCCGGCGGCGAGGTCTCCGGGCTCGACCCGGGCGCACAGGGCCTCGCCCAGGCGCAGGTCCCGAAGCGTGCGGTCGGCGTCGGCGCGCAGCCGGGCGAAGCGGGCCGGCGCCCAGGCGATGCCGAGGGCGGTCGCCGCGGCCCCCGCCCCCAGGAGCAGCCGCCGCGCCCGGCCCGCGCGCACCGCCACCCCGGCCGCCCAGGCCGCCGCCGCCGCGGGCACCGCCACCGCCACGTGCCGCGGCTGGGCGAAGAAGGGGAGCGTCGCCAGGGCCGGCAGCAGCGCCGCGACCACCGGCCACCGCCACCGGCGCGGCGCCGCCGCGACGCCGAGCAACAGCCAGGACCACTCCGAGGGCGCGGTGGTGGCGGCGAGGCGCAGGTTGGCGAGGAGCCGCCCCGCCGGCCCGCTCCGGGCCAGTTCCGCCAGCTCCGGGGCGAGGTTCGGCGGAAGCCCGAGGGAGCGCGAGCGGTCCTCGACCCCGGTGGCGGCGGCCACCGTGCGGGCGACCCGCACCATCCAGGGCTGGTCCCAGGGCAGGTCGGCCCGCAGCCCGAGCAGCTCCGGCGCCACCAGGCCGGCGGTGGCGATCCAGGCCACCCGGCTGAAGCGGTCCCAGGCCGCGCCCGGCGCCAGCGCCCCGAGGGCCGCGAGCCCGGCCAGGATCGCCGGGCCGTGCTCCCGCGCCAGGGGGGCGAGGCCGGCCACCGCCGCCGCCGCCGCCAGCGCGCCCCGTCCCGGCCTCGCCCACAGCGCCGTCCCGGCGAGGAGCGCCGCGAGAAACACGAGGGTAGCGAGGCTTTCGGGCTGGGCCTGCGCCGAGGCCACGAGGACGCCCGGCGCCAGCAGGGCGGCGACCGCGGCGAGCCAGGCCCACCTCGGCGAGGCGCCCAGCCGCCGCGCCGCCCCCCACGCCGCCGCCGGCGCGAGGGCCGCCAACGCCGCCGACACCCGGCCCGCCGCCGCCAGGTCGCCCAGCCCCGTGGCCCAGGCCGCCATGCCCACCAGCCACGGGTACAGGGGCGGCACCACCGAGGGCGCGTCCACCCGCAGGTTGCTCACCCCGAGCACCCACAGGTCGGGATCGCTGCCCCCGGGGACCGGCAGCCCCGTCCCCAGGTGAACCGCCGCCACCGCGACGGCCCCGAGGGCGAGGAGGATGCTCAGGTGGACGGCGGCGCGCACGCAACCCCCGGGCTCCGGGGCCGCCCGCGCGGCGACCCCCTGCCCGGGGCTATCCCGCCTGCTCCCCGCCGAGCCGCAGCGCGCGGAAGTTGAGGTCGAGGAGCTTGCGGTGGCGCTCGGGCAGGTGGTCGTCCAGCGCCTTTTCGAGGTCCTCGATGTCGACCAGCCCCGTGGCCCGCGCCAGCGCCCCCAGGGTGATGACGTTGGCCAGCCGCGGGTTGCCGATTTCCTCGGCCATGTCGGTGGCCGGGATGTGGAGGGCCCGGATGTCGGTGCGCTCGCAGCGCCGCGGCACCAGCGAGCTGTTGACCACCAGCACGCCCCCGGGCTTCACCTGCTCGGCGAAGGCCTCGAAGGAGGGCAGGTTGAGCACGATGGCCGCGCTCGGCCGCCGCACCAGGGGGGCGCCGATCTCCTCGTCGGAGGCGACCACCGTGCACCGCGCCTTGCCGCCGCGCATCTCGGGGCCGTAGGACGGGATCCAGGTGACGTGCAGGCCCTTCGCCATGACGGCGTGGGCGAGGAGCTGCCCCGCGAACAGGGTGCCCTGGCCGCCGAACCCGCTGATGATGATTTCCTGCTGCATCGGCTCCTCCTACCGGGCCTTGGCCAGCGCTTCGACCTCGGGGATCACCTTGGTGTCGCCCACCGGGAAGTAGGCCGCCATCTGGTCCTTGGCCCAGGTCGAGGCTTCCTCCGGGGTCATGTGCCAGTTCGTGGGGCAGGTGCTCAGCACCTCGACGATCGAGAAGCCGAGCCCCTCGAGCTGCGCCTGGAAGGCCAGCTTGATCGCCTTCTTCGTCTTGCGGATGCCGCGCACGTCGAGCACCTGCTGGCGGGTGGCGAAGGCGACGCCGGGCAGCGTGGCCATGATCTCGACCATGCGGACCGGGTGGCCGTGGGACTGCACCACGCGCCCGCCGGGGCTGGAGGTGGTGACCTGCCCCGGCAGGGTGGTCGGCGCCATCTGCCCGCCGGTCATGCCGTAGATCGCGTTGTTCACGAAGATCGTCGTGAACAGCTCGCCCCGGTTGGCCGCCTGGATGATCTCGGCGGTCCCGATGGCCGCGAGGTCGCCGTCGCCCTGGTAGGTGAACACGACGTTGTTCGGGCTCACCCGCTTGATGCCCGTCGCCATCGCCGGGGCGCGCCCGTGGGCGGCCTCGGCCGAGTCCATGTTGAAGTAGTTGTAGGCGAGCACCGCGCAGCCGACGGGGGCCACGGCGATCGTGCGGTCGCGCACGCCGAGCTCGTCGATCACCTCGGCGATGAGCCGGTGGATCGTGCCGTGGGTGCAGCCCGGGCAGTAGTGGGTGTGGTTGAGCGTCAGGCTCTTGGGCCTGGCGTAGATCAGCTCCATGTCCTCGGGGATCTCAGGCATCGGCGTCCTCCGCGTGGGCGGCGCCGTCGCCGGCGCCCTCGACGCCCAGCTCGCGGGCGAATTCCTCGAGCTTGGGCAGGATTTCGTCGGGCAGGGGGATGACCCCGCCCATGCGCCCGTAGAAACCGACGGGGCACTGGCCCTCGACCGCCAGCCGCACGTCCTCGAGCATCTGGCCGGCGTTCATCTCGACGGTGAACACGCCCTTGACCCGGCCCGCCAGCTCGTGCAGGCGCGCCTCGGGGTAGGGCCACAGGGTGATGGGGCGCAGCAGGCCCACCTTGAGCCCCTTCGCCCGCGCCTCGCGCACCACCGTCTGGCAGACCCGGCCCACGGTGCCGAAGGCCACCAGCAGCAGGTCGGCGTCGTCGGTGTCGTACTCCTTCCAGCGCACCTCCTCGGCCTTGATGCGGGCGAGCTTCTCCTGGAGCCGGATGTTGACGGCCTCGAGGTTCTCGGCCCCGAGGTAGAGCGAGGTGATCACGTTGGGATCGCGGCCCTTCGCCCCCGTGAGCGCCCATTCCGGCCGATCCTCGAAGCGCCGCACCGGGCGCATCGGCGGAAGCTCGGCGGGCTCCATCATCTGGCCGATGGCGCCGTCGGCGACGACCATGGCGATGGTGCGGTACTTCTCGGCGAGGTCGAAGGCCAGCACGACGTGGTCGATCGCCTCCTGCACCGTGCTCGGGGCGAGCACGATCATGTGGTAGTCGCCGTGGCCGGCCATCTTGGTGGCCTGGAAGTAGTCGGCCTGGCTGGGCTGGACGTTGCCGAGGCCCGGCCCGCCGCGCATGATGTTGACGAGCACCGCCGGCACCTCGGAGCAGGCGATGTAGCTGAGGCCCTCCTGCATGAGGCTGATGCCCGGGCTCGACGAGGAGGACATCACCCGCGCCCCGGCCGAGGCGGCGCCGTACACCATGTTGATGCTGGCGACCTCGCTTTCGGCCTGGAGGAAGACCCGGCCGAGCTCGGGCATGCGCTTCGAGAAGTGCTCGAGCACCTCGGTCTGCGGGGTGATCGGGTAGCCGTAGAAGGCCTCGCACCCGGCCCGGATGGCGGCCTCGGCGATGGCGGCGTTTCCTTCGAGCAGTTCGGCGGCCATGCGTCCTCCTAGACGGCGGCGGCGACGCGCCGGGCGCCGCGCTTTTCGCGGTAGACGGTGAAGACCACGTCGGGGCAGATGATCGCGCACACCGAGCAGCCGGTGCAGCGGTCCATGTCGGTGACGCCGATGGGGCGGTAGCCCTTGGCGTTGAAGTGGTCCTCGCTGAGTTCGAGGATGTGCGACGGGCAGACCCCCACGCACAGCCCGCATCCCTTGCAGCGGTCCTCGTCGATCAGGATCATGCCTCTGGCCATGCCGGCGTCCTCCTCGGTCACGGGTGGGGCCCCCCGGGGGTCGGCGGCCAGCGGGGGGCGGCGGCACGCCACGAAGACGCGCCGCGGGCGCGTTTTCAAG
>WGAH01000777.1 GCA_015489145.1 Deltaproteobacteria bacterium | reverse complement strand
GGGTGAAGAAGGCGGTGACGAGGCGGGGCACGTCCACGAGCGCGTCGCGGGGGGCGGGCTGGCCGGCGAGGGGGTGCATGGGCTCCTCCTGGGGCCCCGGACCTAACCGCGCGCCCGCCCGCCGGCGCCCCCTCTCGCACCGGCGGGCCTCGCGGGCTAATCGGGGCTCGCCCGGCCGCACCCGCCGCAGCGGCCCGGCGCCGGAGGCCCCGTTGCCGCGACGCGACTACTACGCCGTGCTCGGCGTGAAGCGCACCGCCTCGACCGACGAGGTCAAGCGCGCCTTCCGCCAGCTCGCCCTGGAGTACCACCCGGATCGCAACCCGGGCTCCGAGCGGGCCGAGGCGCGGTTCCGCGAGATCGTCGAGGCCTACGAGACGCTCTCCGACCCGGTGCGCCGCGCCCGCTACGACCGCCTGGGCCCGCTGTACCGCCCCGACGGCCGCCCCCCCACCCCCGACGACATCGCCGAGATGGTGCAGGACGCCCTCGGCGGCCTGTTCGGGCGCAAGCGCGGCCGCGAGCGCGGCGCCGACCTGCGCGCCACCCTGACGATCACCCTCGAGGAGGCCGCCGCCGGGGTCGAGCGAGAGATCACCGTCGAGCGCCGGGTGGTCTGCCGCCGCTGCGACGGCACCGGCGCCCCCGCCGACGCCCGGCAGACCTGCCCGAGCTGCGGCGGCTCCGGCAAGGCCGCCACCCGCCGCCTGTTCCGCACGAGCTGCCCCCGGTGCGACGGCCGCGGCTTCGTCGCGACCCGCAAGTGCAGCCGCTGCCAGGGCGACGGCCGCGTCCGCGAGGAGGAGACGCTGCGCATCCACCTGCCCGCCGGCGTCGCCAGCGGCCAGAAGCTGCGCGTCCGCGACAAGGGCGACGTGCCCGACGGCGGCGGCAAGCCCGGCGATCTCTACGTGATCGTGCAGGTCGCGGAGCACCCGCTCTTCCAGCGGCGCGGCGCCGACCTGCTGTGCGAGGCCCCGCTGCTCTGGCACGAGGCGGCCCTCGGCGCCGAGCTGATCGTCCCCACCCTCGAGGGCACCACGCGCATCCGGGTCCCCCCGGGCACCGCCTCGGGCCACGTCTTCCGCCTCGCCGGCCGCGGCCTGCCCCGCCTCGACGGCCGCAAGCGCGGCTCCCGCGGCGACCTGCACGTCCAGGTCTTCGTCGAGGTCCCCGCCCGCCTCGACGCCGAGGCCCGCCGCGCCGCCGAGTCCCTGGCCCGCGCCCTGCCCGCCGGGGCCCACCCCCGTCGGGCCGCCTGGGACGCCGCCCTCGCCGCGCGCCAGCCCTCCTCCACCGAGACACGCCCATGACGCGCCGCCCTTCCCTCCGGCTGTTCATCCTGTTCGCCGCCCTGTTCCTGTGGACCTGCGCCGCCCGCCGCCGCCCCCGCGCCCGCGCCCTGCCCGACGTGGTGGCCGAGGCCCGCGCCGAGGGGCCCGCCGACCGCATGGGGGCCATCGCCCTCCTCGAGGGCTGGCTCGCCGACCACCCCGACGCCGCGGACGCCCCGTGGGTCATGGTCGAGGCCGGCGAGCAGCGCCGCCTCGCCGGCGACCGCGACGTGGCCCGCCGGTGGTTCCGCGCCGTCATCGACCGCCACCCCGACCACCCCGCCCGCGAGGCCGCCGTCCTCGGCGTCGCGCTGCTCGACGCCGACACCGACCTGTCCGGCAACACCCTCGCCACCCTCCAGCTCGCCCGCGAGGGCGCGGTGCCGCCGTCGATGAACGCCGACCGCTACCGCATCCTCGCCCGCCTCGGCGCCCAGGAGGGCACGCCGCCGGGCAAGGTGCGGGCGATGGCCGACAAGGCGATGCGCTACGCCCAGGGCGACCCGACGCTGGAGGCCCGGGTCGCCGGCGACCTCGGCCGCCTCGCCTCCCCGGAGGGGCCGGTGCCCGAGGAGGGGCCCTCCGCCGAGGAGGCCGCCTGGACGCGCATCCAGGATGCCCTCGCCGCCCGGCGCTTCGACGAGGTGATCGACCTCGGCCACACCTTCCTGCAGACCTGGCCCGACAGCGCCCACGCCGAGGAGGTGCGCTACCGGGTGCGCCGCGCCGAGGCCGGCGACCCGGTCTTCGCCGGCCGCATCGGCGTCATGCTGCCCCTGTCGGGCACCTACGCCCCGGCGGGCAAGCGCATCCGGCAGGCGATCGAGCTGGCGGCCGACGACCTCGGCGCCGGCCTGTCCTTCGCCTGGTACGACACCGCCGCCGACGGCGCCGCCCCCCGGGCCGGCGTCGAGTCGCTGGTCCTCGAGCACGGCTGCGTCGCGATCCTCGGCCCCCTCCTCAAGGACGGGGTGATGGAGGCCGCCGAGACGGCCGAGGCCATCGGCGTGCCCCTGGTGGCGCTGAGCCAGTCCGCCGACCCGACCTCCGCCGGCCCCTGGGCCTGGCGGGCCTTCCTGCCGCTCGACCAGCAGGTCGACGCCCTCCTCGACCACGCCGTCCACGAGCGGGCCTGGCAGCGCTTCGCCGTGCTCTACCCCGACAACCCCTACGGCCACGCCACCGCCGAGCTGTTCGCCGCCGGGGCCGAGGCGCGGGGGGCCGCCGTCGTCCACAGCATCGCCTACGACCCCGAGGCCACCGACTACCTCGAGGTCGCCCGGCAGCTCGGCCAGAAGGACTACACCGCCCGGGCCGCCGAGTGGCGCCGCATCCAGAAGGCCGCGAAGGAGGCCGGGCGCAAGGACCTCGACAAGCTCACCCTGCCGCCGATCATCGACTTCGACGCGATCTTCATCCCCGACAACTGGCGGCGCGCGCCCCTGGTCGCGAGCTCCCTGGCCTACGAGGAGTTCCCCGTCGGCGACTTCAAGCCCGAGCGCCACGCCGAGCCCATCCCGCTGCTGGGGCTGAACGCCTGGAACGACCCGCGCATCGTCGAGGCCGGCGGGCAGTACCTCCAGCACGCGATCTTCGTCGACGCCTGGTACCCGGAGTCCGACGCCCCCGGGGTGCGGCGCTTCCGCGCGGTCTACCGGGAGGCCACCGGGCGCGAGCCGGGGCTGGTCGACGCGGTGAGCTGGGACGCCGCCCGCCTCGTCGGCACCGCCGTGCTGGCCGGGGGCGACGACCGGGCCGCCGTCCGCGACGAGCTCGCCGCGGTCTCGATCCCCGACCCCGCCGCCGGCGGGAGCCGCTTCGGCGAGGACCGCGAGGTGGCGCGCAAGCTGCTGGTGCTCACCATCGAGGGCGAGGCCATCGTGCCCTGGGTCCCCCCCGAGGAGGCGGAGCCCGCCCCCGGCGCGCCCGCCCAGCCGTGAT
>WGAH01000776.1 GCA_015489145.1 Deltaproteobacteria bacterium | reverse complement strand
GAATCCCCCTCCGAGGGCGCCTCCGCCGCCGCTTCCCTGGCCTCCTCGCTCCCCCGCGCCGACGGCAGCAACCCGGCGCGTCCCAAGCCCGTCTTCCCCGGCCTCGGCGCCGCCGTCGTCCGCCCGCCCCCGGGCTACGACCCCACCGACCCGGCCGGCAACCGCCGCCGGGCCCAGCAGGCCGCGCAGACCGCCCGCGACGCCCGCGAGACCCAGAAGGTGTGGCGCGACCAGTCCGAGCCCGGAGCCGGCCGGCGCGACCGCCGGGAACGCGAGGTCCGCGATCCCTTCGCCCGCCGCCGCCGCACCCCGCGCCGGGGCCGCATCGGCATGGAGGTCGACGACTTCGGCGGGGGCAAGCGCCGCCGCCGGTCCCGGGTCAAGGGCGCGCCCAAGAAGGCCTCGCCCCAGGCCAAGGCGATCAAGCGCCGGGTCGAGGTCGACGGCGAGATCACCGTCGCCGCCCTCGCCCACGCGATGAGCGTCAAGGCCGGCGTCGTCATCCGCAAGCTCCTCGAAATGGGGCAGCCGGCGACGATGAACGACCTCCTCGACGTCGACACGGCGAAGCTCGTCGCCGAGGAGTTCGAGTTCGAGGTGGTCGACAAGACCTTCCACGAGGAAGAGCTGCTGATCAGCGTCGAGGAAGAAGAAGAAGAGAACCTCCAGCCCCGGCCGCCGGTGGTCACGATCATGGGCCACGTCGACCACGGCAAGACCAGCCTTCTCGACTACATCCGCCACGCCAACGTCGCCAAGGGCGAGGCCGGCGGCATCACCCAGCACGTCGCCGCCTACCAGGTCAAGCACAACGGCGAGCTGATCACCTTCATCGACACCCCGGGGCACCAGGCCTTCACCGAGATGCGCGCCCGGGGCGCCCAGGTCACCGACATCGTCGTGCTGGTGGTCGCGGCCGACGACGGCGTGATGCCCCAGACCGTCGAGGCGATCAACCACGCCAAGGCGGCGGGCGTCCAGATCCTCGTGGCGATCAACAAGATCGACAAGCCCAACGCCCAGCCCCAGCGCGTGCGCCAGCAGCTCATGGAGCACGAACTCGTGCCCGAGGAATACGGCGGCGACACGATCTGCATCGACATCAGCGCCACCAAGGGCATCGGCGTCGACGATCTGCTCGACAGCCTCCTGCTCCTCGCCGAGATGGGCGAGTACCGCGCCAACCCCGACCGCCACGCCGAGGGCCACGTCCTCGAGGCCCGCCTCGAGCGCGGCAAGGGCCCCGTCGCCACCCTGCTCGTCCAGAAGGGCACCCTCAAGGTGGGCGACAGCCTCGTCATGGGCACCACCTGGGGCCGCGTGCGGGCGATGCTCGACCACCGCAACAAGCGCCTCAAGAAGGCCGGCCCCTCGACGCCGGTCGAGGTCATGGGCCTCCAGGACCTTCCCGGGGCCGGCGACCACTTCGTCGTGGTGCCCAACGACAAGGCGGCCCGCGAGCTCGCCGAGCACCGCGCCGAGGAGGCCCGCAAGCAGGAGCGCGCCCAGAGCCGCGCCGTCTCCCTCGAAGACCTCATGGCCCGCAACCAGGCCGGCGAGCTGGTCACCCTGAACCTCATCCTCAAGTCCGACGTGGCCGGCACGCTGGAGGCCATGCGGGGCTCCCTCGACAAGCTCCACGTCGAGGGCACCGAGGTCAAGGTCCTGCACTCGGCGGTGGGCGCGATCACCGAGGGCGACGTCACCCTGGCCCACACCTACGGCGGCGTCATCATCGGCTTCAACGTGCGTCCCGACGCCAAGGCCCGCCGCGCCATCGACGAGTACGGCGTCGAGGCCCGCACCTACCGCGTGATCTACGAGGCCCTCGACGACATCGAGAAGGCGCTGAAGGGCCTGCTCGGCCCCACCCTGCGCGAGGTGGTGCACGGCCACGCCGAGGTCCGCCAGACCTTCCAGGTGCCCAAGGTCGGAACCGTCGCCGGCTGCTACGTCACGGACGGCAAGATCGCCCGAAACCACAGCGTTCGCCTGCTCCGCGAGGGCAAGGTCATCTGGGAGGGCCGCCTCGCCTCGCTCCGCCGCTTCAAGGACGACGTGCGCGAGGTCGAGAAGGGCTACGAGTGCGGCATGAACCTCGACGGCTACAACGACCTCAAGGTCGGCGACGAGATCGAGGCCTTCTCCGAGGAGGAGGTCCAGGAATAGCCGGTGTTCCTTCCCGCCCCCGACGAGGCGATCTGGACCGGCGTGATCCGGCTCTCGCTGGAGGTGCCCGGCAGTCGCAGCCTCAAGGACAAGCGGGGGCCGGTGCACCGGGTCCGGGATCGCCTGCGCGCCCGGCGCAACCTGTCGGTGGCCGAGGTGGGCCACCTCGATCACCGGTCCCGAGCGGTCCTGGCGGTGGCCGCGGTGTCCCGCGACCCGAGCCGCCTGCGCGCCACCCTCGACGGGGTGCGGCGCGACGTGGTCGCCTGGGGCGGCGTCCACCTCGTCGACGCCGCGGTGGAGATCCTCCGGGTCCACGGCGACGGCCTCACCGGGGGCTGGCCGGGACCCGAGAGCCCGGGAGACCCCGCGCCCACCTCTTGACGTTGCAAGAGCGTCGAGAATGGGCGATAACTGGATCGTCACCCCCGGATCGCCATGTCCCGCCTCGCTTCCCCCCACCTCCGCGACAAGAGCCGCGCCCGCGAAAAGACCTGGTTCACGCGCGAGCAGCTCTACGCCCTCGGAGCCTTCGTGCTCTGCTCCATCGTGGTCGCATTCTTCATCGGCCTGCGCGTCGGCCGCTCCGCCCCCGCGCCCGAGGCCGGCTCGGCGGTGCGCCTGCTGCCCGATGCCGAGTCCGCCGACGATCTCGAGGTGCTCCTCGCCGAGGTGGAGCTCGCCAGCGCCCCGGTGGGACCCGACGGCCGCCCGGCGGCCCCGACCGACGACTTCAGCTTCCCCCGGGTGCTGGGCAGCGACACCACCGTGCCCATCTCGGAAGGAGCGGACGACGGCGACCTCGCCAGCACCACCATCCGGCCGCCCGTCGTGGGCCAGCCGGTGCCCGGTGGCGCGGACGGCGCGCCGGCCGGGGGCTGGGCGGTGCAGGTCGGCACGTGGCCCACGCCCGGCGAGGCCGCGGAGGTGGTCGCCCGGCTGAAGGAGGCGGGTTTCGCCGCCTACCGGGTCGCCGCCCTCGTCGACGGCGCCACCTGGTACCGGGTGCGGGTCGGCGGCTTCGACAGCCCCCAGGACGCCGACGCGGCACGCCAGGAGGTCCAGGCCGTCGCCGGAATCGCCCCCACCCTCGTGGCTCGGGCGCCATGAGTCCGCCTTCCCCCCGGCCTTCGCCGGCGGCCGCCGGGCGAGGCGCCCCGGGGGGCTTGACAGGCCGCCGGCGGCCTGGGATGGTCGAGGTTCCCATGAAGGGTGCGCCGATGCTCCAGAAGTGCCTCCCCATCGTCGTCGCGGCGTGGGCCCTGCCCGCCGCCGCCCAGGACGCCATCTCGCTGGGCAGCGACACCGCCGAGTCCAGCGTCGAGCGGGTGCCGGAGCCCTACGTGGTCCAACCCGGCGACACGCTGTGGGAGATCTCCCAGAAGTTCCTCGGGAACCCCTACTACTGGCCGCAGCTCTGGTCGATCAACGACTACATCACCAACCCGCACTGGATCTACCCGGGCAACCGCATCGTCTTCCGCATGGGCACCCTCATCGAGCCGCCCTCGGTCGAGCTCGAGACGCAGGAACCCTCGCGCGAGGGCTACGTCGTCGAGGATGTCGCCTACGAGACCGTCGACGCCGAGTGCGGTCCCGACGTGCGCTTCGACGGCACCCGCCAGGCCCGGGTCTACCTCGCCCCCGGCTTCATCGCCGACAAGCACGAGCTCGAGACCTGGGGCAAGGTGGTCAAGGCGCGCGAGTCGAAGATGGCCCTCGGCGAGCGCGACCTGATCTACGTGAAGCTCGACGATCCCGACGCCTGGACCTGCGGCGACGTGATGAGCGTGTTCCGGCGGGTGCAGCGCAAGGTCAAGGGTCCGAAGGGCAAGGGGAAGCTCGGCGCGCTCTACCGCATCGTCAGCGAGGGCCGCATCCTGCACATCGCCGACAGCGGCATCGCCACCGTCTCCATCCGCCAGTCCTGGGCCGAGACGATGCGCGGCGACCTCGTCGGTCCCACCATCCCCGTCACGGTGCAGGTCGAGGCCGGCCCGCCCACGGGCGAGCTCACCGGGGTCATCGTCGGCCGCCTCGACCCCGGCGCCGAGCTGCTCGGCACCGACGAGACCGTGTTCATCGACCTCGGCCGCTCCGACGGCATCCGCGTGGGCAACTCCTTCTACATCGTCGAGCGGCGCGACGAGTTCCTCGACCGCCGCAAGGAGGACCCCGACCTGCCCCAGTCCGTGGTCGGGCGCATCGTCGTGGTGCGGGTCGACGACGACATCGCCACCGCCGTGGTCACCGACGCCGACCGCAACCTCCGGGTCGGCAGCACCGTCACCACCGTCGTCGAGTGAGCGCGCAGGCGCCGCCTTCCCCGTGACATTTCGTGGCAGGACGCCGGCGAGGCCGACCGGTTAGGTCGGGCGCGTCTGCGGGTCGTGCACAGGCGGGTTCCTGGCATGACCATCCTCCAAGGCTTCTGGTACGCGGCCGCCCGGTTGGCGGGTCGCGTGGATTTCTCCGGCCTCGTCGCCTCGGGCCTGCCCCCGGCCGCGTGGGCCGAGCTGCCCCCGGCGCGCCTCGCGGCCCTCGGCGTCGCCCTCGACCACGCCGCGGCGCTGGCCGGGCGCGGGAGCCTCGAGCACCCGCACGCGCAGCGCACCCTGGCCGACCCCACCTACCC
>WGAH01000775.1 GCA_015489145.1 Deltaproteobacteria bacterium | reverse complement strand
AGCGAGGACCGCCCCCGCCGCGCCCGCAACAGGGGCGACCGCCGCCACCGCTGGGAGGACGACGAGCGCGAGGGTCCCGACGGCCGCCGGGGCGGGCGCCGGCAGCGGGGCGGGCGCCGCCGCTCGTGGGAGGACGAGGACTGGTAGGCGCCCCCCTCACCGCGCCGCCAGCGCCGCCCGCAGCCCCTCGCCGAGCAGGTTGAAGCCGGCCACCGCCAGCAGGATGGCGAGGCCGCCCCACAGGGCCGGCAGGCCCCCGCCGGCGGCGGCATGCAACCGCCCCTGCTGCACCAGCGCCCCCCAGCTCGGCAGGCTCGGGTCGCCGAGGCCGAGAAAGGCGAGGGTGGACTCGGCCAGGATCGCGCGGGCGGCGCCCACGGGCAGGGCCACCGCCGCCGGCGCCAGCACGTGGGGCAGGACGTGCCGGCGCGCCACCCGCCAGCCCGGGGCTCCCGCCGCCCGCGCGGCGAGCACCCAGGGGCGCTCCCGCAGGCGCATCGTCTCGGCGCGGACCAGGCGAAAGAGCAGGGGCCAGCCCGCCAGCCCGAGGACGAGCACGACGGCCGGCACGCCGGGCGCCAGGAAGGCCATCGCCGCCACCACCAGCAGGAAGGCGGGAATCGCCGCCACCGCCTCGGCCAGCCGGCTCAGCGCCAGGTCCAGCCAGCCGCCGCTCCAGCCGGCCCACAGGCCCAGCCCCACCCCGAGGAGGGCGACGAGGGCCTGGCTGCCCAGGGCGACCTGCAGCGCGGGAATCGCCCCGTGGAGCAGGATCGCCAGCACGTCCCGGCCGTGGTCGTCGGTGCCCAGCGGGTGCCCCTCCCCCGGCGGCCGGTCCATCGCCGCCCCGTCGAAGCGCGTCGCCGAGGCGCGAAGCGGCGGCCACAGGGCCCAGCTCACCCGGCCGGCGGCCTCGGCCCGGGCCCAGTCCGCCCCCTCCAGCTCGGGGTAGCGACCGGCGAAGGGCCGCCCGCCGCCGGGGGCCTCCCAGGTCTCCAGGGCGTCGCGCCAGGCCGGCACGGTCACCCAGGCGCGCGCGGCCGAGGAGAGGCCGGGCCACACGAGGTGCCCGTCCAGGCGCGCCACCACGGGCCGGTCCGCCGCCAGGACGGGGGCGAGGAGCGCCACCGCGAGGAGGAGCCCCACCAGCCCCAGGCCCCCGCGGCCGGCGGGCTGCCGGAGCAGGCGCGCGAGGAGCCCCCGCCACCGGCCCGCCGCCGCGAAGCCGTGCTCAGCCCACACCGCGACCTCCCTCGCGCACCCGCGGGTCCACCGCCGCCACCGCCACGTCGGCGAGCAGCGTGCCGGCGACGGTCAGGGCCGCCCCGAGGGTGAGGACCGCCAGCACCACCGGGTAGTCCCGGGCCGCGATGGCCCGCCAGGCCAACCGCCCCATGCCGTCGATGTCGAAGACCGTCTCGACGACCACCGAGCCGGCCACCAGGGCGGGCAGCACCTGCCCGGCGAGGACGAACAGGGTCACCAGGGCGTGCGGCAGGGCGTGCCCCCACAGCACGCGCGCCCGCCCGAGCCCCCGGGCCCGCGCCGCCCGCACGAAGTCCGCCGCCAGCGCCTCGACCGTCGCCGCCCGGGCGTGGCGGCTCAGCACGGCGAAGCCCCCGGCGACGAGCACCACCTCGGGCAGCACCAGGTGGGCCAGGGCGTCGCCGAGCCAGGGCAGGTAGCTCAGGTCCCGGGCGTCCGGGGCGTGCAGTCCGCTCACCGGCCAGCCGCCGAGGCGCCCGACCAGCAGCACCAGGCCGGTGGCCATCCAGAAGTCGGGCACCGCCTGCAGGAGGAAGGCGAGCCCGCCGAGGGCGCGATCCGCCGCCCCTCCCCGCCGCGCCGCCGCGAGCACCCCGGCGGGCACCGCGAGGAGGTAGACCAGCGCCACGGCGATGCCCTGGAGCAGCAGGGTGGCCGGCAGGGCCCGGCGCAGGTGCTCCCAGGCGGGCCGGTGGTCGCGCAGGCTGCGGCCGAAGTCGAGGCGCGCCACCCGCCCGAGCCAGGCGAGGTAGCGGGCCGGAAGCGAGCGCCCCCGCCACCGCTCGCCGGCCACCCACAGCTCCCCGCCGCGGATCGCCAGGCCGAAGACGCGCCCGAGACCGGCCTCGCGGGAGAGGTCCGTCCCGGGGACCGCCCTCGCGCCCCCGTCCGCGGCCGGGCGCACCGCCCACAGCCCGCCGTCCTCGGCGGCGCAGAGGAGACCGTCGGCGGTCCAGGCCAGCGCGGCGACGGCCGCCGGCAGGCGCGCCGGCTCCCCGGCGGGCGCCAGCGTCGCCGCGTCGAGCAGCGCCAGGCCGCCGTCCGCCGAGCCCACCGCCAGCCGACCGCCGCCGGGCTCGAGGGCCAGCGCCGTCACCGCCCCGGGAAGCGCTCCCCGCGCCGCCTCGCCCCCGGGCCCGCCGCGCAGGACGAGGCC
>WGAH01000774.1 GCA_015489145.1 Deltaproteobacteria bacterium | reverse complement strand
CGTCCGGCAAGCTCGTGCTCTCCTTCGAGGTCCACGACGGCGGCCAGGCCCCGCACCGCGAGGAGTTCCAGGCCGAAAGCGTCACCATCGGCCGCGGCGCGGCCGCCCTGCTTCGCATCGAAAACGACGCCCTGGCCGAGCTCCACGCCGTCGTCAACGTCAACGACGACGGCACGGTTCAGCTCCTGGCCCTCGGCGAGGGTCTCGCCGTCAACGGCCAGCCCGTCAACAACGCCGCGCTGCGCAGCGGCGACGTCATCACCATCGGGCCGGTGCGCATCGACGTCACCCTGAAGGAAGCGGCCGGGCAGGTCGGCGCCGCGCCGGTGGAGGACGATCTCGACGACCGCACCGACCCCGCCGCCCAGCCCATGGAGATCATCGAGGCCCCCACCGGCGACGAGCGCCTCGAGCACGAGCTCTCCGAAGACGTCATGGCCTTCATCATGCGTTCGGGCACCGCGACGAGCGACGCCGGCATCGACCGCTCGAAGGCCAAGGTCCTCGAGGTGGCCGAGGTCTGGGGCGACATGATCCTCGACATCAAGCACTACCCGCGGGGCGGCAAGCCGGTGACGGTGGGCACCACCACCGGGCACCGCTGGCGCTACCTCGGCATGCCGGTGGCCTGGGTGCCCGGGGCGATGGCCAAGGTGGCCTGGCTGTTCGGGCCGACGATCTCCGAGGTCAACGAGGAGTGGCGGAACGAGTTCTACGCCCCGGACGAGGAGCTCCCCCACAACGAGTTCCCGCTGTTCACCTGGGAAGGCGGGCAGTACGTGTTCCACTTCAGCGACAAGTGGTCCGGCTTCGCCGACATCGGCGAGGAGCGCCTCACCTTCCAGCAGCTCATCGAGAGCGGCCGCGCGAGCAGCGCCGGCGGCGGCACCTACACCCTGCCGATCGACGACGAGACCCGCGTGGTTGCCGACATCGGCAGCGCGATCTTCTTCGGCCAGATGGTCCACCCGGGCCGCAAGATCATCAGCCGGATCACCGACAACCTCGACTACCCCTTCCTCGGCGTCATGGCCTTCATGACCTTCGTGTTCGTGATGCTGGCCATCGTCATCATCACCAGCCCGCTGCCGCCCGAGAACGAGGTGATGGAGATCCCGGATCGCTTCGTCGAGCTCCTCCTCGAGCAGCCCGAGCCCGAGCAGAAGCAGGAACAGAAGCCCGACTCCAACCCCGACGCCGGCGAGGGCGCCAAGGCCAAGGAGGAAGAGGGCAAGGTCGGCAAGAAAGACGCCAAGATGAAGGTCGCGAAGGGCAACAAGGTCGAGCTCCAGCGCAAGGAGATGGACCGCGAGATCGTCGAGAACGCCGGTGTCCTCGGGGCGCTGCGCGACGGCGCCGAGCTCGACGGCGTGTTCGGGTCCTCCAACCTCGACAGCGACCTCACCGGCGGCATCGGTGGCCTCATCGGGGCCAAGGGCGTGCAGATCGGCTCCGGCGGCCTGGGCTCCCGCGGCTCCGGCTTCGGCGGCGGCGGCACGGCCGAGGGTCTCGGCGGCCTCGGCACCAAGGGTCGCGGCTCCGGCGCGAGCGGCTACGGCTCCGGCGGCGGCCACTTCGGCAAGAAGGGCGAGGGCGGCATCGGCCGCATCGGCGGCGACCCGATCATCCTCGGCGCCCTCGACAAGAGCCTCATCGACGCCGTGATCAAGCGGCACATGAACCAGATCCGGTACTGCTACCAGCGCGAGCTCACCAAGAACCCGAACCTGGGCGGCAAGATCACCGTCAAGTTCGTCATCAACAAGAGCGGCGCCGTGTCCAAGGCCAGCATCAAGAGCTCCTCGATGGGCAACAAGTCGGTCGAGAGCTGCATCACCGGCCGGTTCATGCGCTTCCAGTTCCCCCAGCCCAAGGGCGGCGGCATCGTCATCGTCTCCTACCCCTTCATCTTCTCCCCGGGGTAGGCCCGCGTGAACCGGCGGCGGCGCCTCGTCGTCGTCGCCGGTCCCGCGCCGACGTGGTAAGGAACGCATCCGGTCGCCTCGACCCGCGAAGTTTTTCCCAGCAGAAGCAGGGCAGCACATGAAGGCCAGGCACATCCTCATCGCGACGCTCGCCGTGTCGAGCGGGCTCGCCGCTCCGCAGGCGCACGCGCAGGACGACGACTACGCCTCGCTCGACGAGGACGGCGCCAAGAAGAAGAAGCGGAAGCAGCGCAAGTCGGCGGTTCGCGACGAGGTCGTCCGCGAGATCGTCAAGGGCACCTACGCCAAGGCCAACGTCGGCGGCGCCGGCTATCTCCTCGACTTCGCCAGCTTCGTCAACTGGGGCACCTCCCTCGGCCTCGCCGTGGGCCAGGACTTCGTCGACCAGGCCAGCCACTCGATGGCCTGGGAGCTGTCGCTGTACCAGGGCATCCACAACGGCACCCACTACCAGACCCAGGGCGACCTCGGCTGCAAGGGCGTGGGCGGGGCGGCCCCCTGCGTGGAGGGCGACCTCCGCACCTACACCTTCCTCGCGTCCCTCGAGTACTCGATCTACCCCCAGCGCCGCGTCGGCATCGGCGGCCGTCTTGGCGGCGGCGTGCTCTACAGCCCGCTGCTCATGGAGCCCACCTACTACCAGGACGAGGTCGTGAGCGGCACCTGGGGCGGCTACGACCCCGGCTACCACAACGCCGCCCACCCCGCCGTGCTCGTCGGCCCCACCTTCGAGTACTACACCAAGCTCTCGCACTTCTCGGTGGGCGTCGACGCCGACGTGATCTACGCCATCGGCTGGGACCTCGGCACCAGCATCACCGGCGCGCTGAAGTACACCTTCTGAGCGCGGCTGTTCACGCCGCCCGTTCGGTGCTATCTTCTGCGTTGGCACCGAAGGCGAGGTCTCCGTGCGCTCTGTCGTCCTGTTCCTGGTCGGCTGCGGTCTGGATCCGTTCGCCCCGGACGCCCCCCCCATGCCCGGCGCCGACACCGGCGGCGCCGTGGACACGGGCACGGGGGCGCTGTCCGTGGGCGAGCTCAGCGTCAGCCCGTCATCCGTCGACTTCGGCGAAATCGAGGCCGGCGGCGAAACCACGGCCACCGTCACCCTGCACAGCGAGGCCGACCGCACCCTCGTGATCACCGCCGCCACCGTGGACGGCGACAGCGAGGCCGGCTTCTGGGTCGAGTCGGCCCTCACCCTGCCGGGCGGCCTGGGCCCCGGCGAGGACACCGTTCTCACCCTGGGCTTCGCGCCCGTCTCGCCGGGCTCCTACCAGGGCTCCCTCTCCATCGAGGTCTCGGGCCAGGAGGAGTCCGCCATCGTGCCGCTCACCGGCGTGGCCACCGGGACGTCCGGCGACGACACGGGCACCCCCACGGCCGACCCCGGCCTGGCGCTGAGCGACGACAGCCTCGACTTCGGCCAGGTCGACACCAACTCCTCCTCCAGCATGGACGTCGACCTCACCAACACCGGCGGCAGCAGCCTGCTCATCGAGAACATCGTGTCCAGCGACCCGGTGTTCACCACCACCGGCGACATCCACCTCCCCCAGGTGCTCGAGGGCGGCGAGACCCGCACCCTCACCGTCGTCTTCGAGCCCGACGACGAGAAGAGCTACACGGCCACCCTCACGATCACCACCGACTCCGCCACCACCCCCGAGGCCACCATCGCGCTGGCCGGCGAAGGGGTCGAGCCGCCCTGCACCGTCTGCGACCCGACGATCACCGTCGACACCGGCGGCGCCGACGCCCACGCGATGGAGTTCTTCAGCACCCTCGGTTTCGGCGACACCCAGGGCATCACGATTCGCAACGAGAGCGATGTCGACCTCGTGATCACCGACGTCTACGTCAACAACGACACCAGCGGCGGCGAGTTCACCCTCTCGGGCCTCGGGGCCACCACCGTCGCGCCCTGGGGGGCGACCACGGGCACCATCACCTACACCTGCAACGACATCGCCTGCGTCGACGTGCCCCTGAGCTTCACCGACACCAACATCCTCCACATCCAGAGCAACGCGACCCTCGAGCCCGACTACCAGATCAGCCTCACCGGCCTGTGAGCCCTTGCCGGGGGGGCCCGCCCGGGCTACCAGCCGCGCTCACCCCTGTCGTAAGAACCCGCCCCGCGGCGGGGTCCAATGCGAGGTCCCCATGGCAAACCTGAACCCCGGTCTCATCGCCCGCAAGGTGGGCATGACCCAGATCTACGACGACAACGGCCAGGTGATCCCCGTCACCGTGGTCGAGACGGGCCGCAACGTGGTGGTCGCCGTGAAGCGCGCCGACGGCCCCGACGGCTACGACGCGATCCAGCTCGGCTTCGGCACCCAGAAGCCCCACCGCGTCAACCGGCCGATGCGGGGCCACTTCGCCAGGGCCGGCGTCGAGCCCGTGCGCTGGCTGCGCGAGATCCGCGTCACCGCCGAGCGCGCCGCCGAGCTGAAGCCCGGCGACCGCCTCGGCCCCGACGACGTGTTCGCCGAGGGCGACGTGGTCGACGTGGTCGGCACCAGCAAGGGCCGCGGCTTCGCCGGCGTGATGAAGCGCCACGGCTTCCGCGGCTTCCTCCGCACCCACGGCACCCACGAGTACTTCCGTCACGGCGGCTCCATCGGCACCCGCCTCACGCCGGGCATGGTGCTCAAGGGCAAGCGCATGGCCGGTCACATGGGCGCCGCCCGGGTCACGATCCAGAACCTGCGCGTCGTGAAGGTCGACGCCGAGCGCGGCCTGCTGTTCATCAAGGGCGGCATCCCCGGCCCCAACGGCGGCCAGGTGCTGGTCCGCAAGGCCGTCAAGAAGCACTGAACGCCCGACGCGGCGCGCACCCGGCGCCCCGGCCCCCCGGCCGGGGCGTCGTCGTCGGGACCTCCGGGTGGAGAGGCGCCGCTCAGTCGAGGCGGTAGTTCGGGCTTTCCTTCGTGATGATCACGTCGTGGACGTGGCTCTCGCGAAGTCCGGCCGAGGTGATGCGCACGAAGCGGGCGCGGGCCTGCATGTCGGGCACGGTGGCGCAGCCCGTGTACCCCATCGCCGCCCGAAGCCCGCCGACGAGCTGGAACAGGGTGTCGGCCACCGGCCCCCGGTGGGGGACGCGACCGACGATGCCCTCGGGGACCAGCTTCCGGGCCTCGTCCCCCCCTTCCTGGAAGTAGCGATCCGAGGAGCCGGCGCGCATGGCCTCCACCGAACCCATGCCGCGGTAGGCCTTGTAGATGCGCCCCTGGTAGATCACCTCCTCGCCGGGCGCCTCGTCGGTGCCGGCGAGCATGGAGCCGATCATGACGGCGTCGGCCCCGGCGGCGATGGCCTTGGCCACGTCGCCCGAGAACTTGATGCCGCCGTCGGCGATGATCGTCAGGCCGCGCTCGTGGGCGACCGCGGCGCACTCGGCCACCGCGCTGAGCTGCGGCACGCCGACCCCCGCCACGACGCGCGTGGTGCAGATGCTGCCCGGGCCGATGCCGACCTTGACGACCTGGGCGCCGGCGTCGATGCAGGCCCGGGTCGCCTCCGCGGTGGCGACGTTGCCGACCACGAGGATCACGTCCGGGTGGGCCGCCCGCACCGCCTCGGCGGCGCGGAGCACGCCCTCGGAGTGGCCGTGCGCCGTGTCCACCACCAGCACGTCCACCCCCGCCTCGACGAGGGCCGCCGCCCGCTCGGCCCGGTCCGGCCCGACACCGATGGCGGCGCCACAGAGGAGCCTGCCGCGGGCGTCGCGGGCCGCCCGCGGCAACCGCTCGGCGGCCTGCACGTCCTTGAAGGTGATGAGGCCCCGCAGGCGCCGGTCCCCGTCGACGACGAGGAGCTTCTCGATCTTGTGGGCCTGCATCAGCCGCCGGGCCTCGTCGAGCCCCGTGCCGGGCGCGCAGGTGACGAGCCGCTCCCCCGGGGTCATCACCTCGCGGACCTCCCGGTCGAGGCGCTCCTCGAAGCGGAGGTCCCGGTCGGTGAGGATGCCGACCACCCGTCCGTCGCCGTCGACCACGGGAAGCCCGGAGATCCCCCGCTCGCGCATGAGGCGGCGCGCATCGCGCAGGGTTCCCTCGGGACGCAGGGTGACCGGGTCGTCCACGACGCCGGTCATCGCCTTCTTCACGCGCCGGACCTCCGCCGCCTGGCGCTCCACCGGGAGGTTCTTGTGGATGATGCCGAGGCCGCCCTCGCGGGCCATGGCGATGGCCATGCGGGCCTCGGTCACCGTGTCCATGGCGGCGGCGAGCACCGGGATGCCGAGGCGCAGGCCCGGGGCGAGGCGCGTCGAGACGTCCACCTGGGCCGGGAGCACGGAGGAGGCGGCGGGGGTGAGCAGGACATCGTCGAAGGTAAGCGCAACGGGCACGTTTTCGTCGAGCATCGGGACCTCGCGGGCGGGGGATGGGAGCGGATAGCCGAGGGGGATCGCCCCGGCAAGGCGCGGCTCGCCCCGCGCCAGGCCGGGCCGCCCTGGCTGCCGGGGGCTCCCGCGGCTACGGAAGCCGGGCGCGATGTGTCCCCGTCCTCCCGTCCTCCTCGTCGCCGCCTCGCTGCTCCTGGCGTGTCGCCCTCCCGCGCCCCGGGAGCCGGCGCCCGCCGCCGCTG
>WGAH01000773.1 GCA_015489145.1 Deltaproteobacteria bacterium | reverse complement strand
CCGAGCGGCACCACCGGCGTCACCGCGGTGCTCTTTCCCGCGGGCGCCCGGGCGGGGCTCGCGGTGCCGGGCCACGCCCGCGTCGAAGCCGATGCCCTCGGCCTCGAGCACCGCCATCACCCCGTCGGCGGCGGCCAGCCCGAAGGCCGACCCGCCCGCCAGGCAGAAACCGTGGACCGCCCCGGCGAGGTGGGTGGGGTCCAGCGCGCCGAGTTCCCGCCCGCCGGCCGCGTGGCCCGGCACCGCGAGCCCCGCCCGGGCGCCCGCGGGAAAGAGCACCGCGGTGACGCCGGTGGTGCCGCTCGGGTGGGTCCAGTGGCCGGCGCGCACGCCGGGAACGTCGAGGAGGTCGGCAGCCATGCCCCGATGGTGCCACGGGCGCCGGATCAGGCGCCAGGGCGGTCGGCCACCGTGGCGAGGACCTGGCCCTCGGCCACCTTGCGGCCGTCGACCTCGGCGGTGGCCTGGAAGCGCCAGATGCTGCGCTTCTCCTGCGTCTTCTCGGCGGTCAGCACCAGCCGGTCGCCGGGGATCACCGGGCGGCGGAAGCGGACCCGGTCGAGGCCCATCAGGTAGACCGCCTTGCCGGCGTAGTCGCGGTGGGCCGACAGGGCCACGATGCAGGCCATCTGGGCGAAGGCCTCGGCGATCAGCACCCCGGGCATGATCGGCTGCTCGGGGAAGTGCCCCTGGAAGTGCGGCTCGTTGGCGCTCACGCACTTGAGCCCCACGGCGCGGCGACCGGGGTCGAGCTCGACCACCCGGTCGACCATCACGAAGGGAAAGCGGTGGGGAAGCAGCGCCAGGATGCCCTGGATGTCGAGTTCCCGGGGCGCCAGCCCGCCGTCCTGTGCACGCTCGCCGTTCACGGCTCCTCCTCGTCGTCCCGCGCGGCCAGCCGCGCCTCCAGCTCGGCCACGCGCCGCTCGAGGGCGCGCACCGTGCGCCTGAGTTCCGGCAGCTCCCCGAAGCTCGCCGCCGCCCGCAGCCAGCGGCGGTGCTCGATGGCCGGAACGCCCGTCACCCGCGCCCCCGGGGGCTGCCCGTCGTGCACGACGCTGGCCGTCCCCACCTGCACGCCGTCACCCAGCTCGATGTGGCCGAGCACCGCCGCCTTGGCCGCGAGCCTCACCCCGGCGCCGAGGCGGGCGCTGCCCGCCACCCCGGAGAAGGCCACCATCAGGCTGTGCGGTCCCACCCGGGCCGCGTGGCCGACCTGCACGAGGTTGTCGAGCCGGGCGCCCTCCTCGACCCGGGTCTCGCCCATGGCCGCGCGATCCACGCAGGAATTGGCGCCGATCTCCACGTCGTCGCCCACCACCGCCCGGCCGACCTGGGGGATCTTGACCCAGCCCCCGGGCGTGGGGGCGAAGCCGAAACCCTCGGCGCCCACCACCGCCCCGGGGTTGAGCCACACGCGGTCGCCGAGCGCGCAGCCCTCGGCCACCACGCTGTGGGGCATCAGCCGGCAACGCCGGCCCACCCTCGCGCCGGCCCCGATCACCGCCCCGGCCTGCACCCAGGTCTCGGGACCGACGACGGCGCCGGGCCCCACCCAGGCGAAGGCCTCCACCGTGGCGCCGTCCACCACGGCGTCCTCGGCGACGAAGGCCCGCGGGTCCACCCCCGGCGCGGGCCAGGGCCGCGGGTGGAACAGGGCCAGCGCCCGGGCGAAGGCGACGTAGGGGTCGTCGCAGCGGATCACCGTGCGCCCGCGGGCGGGCTCGTCCCGCCCCACCAGCACGGCGCCGGCCCGGGTGGCGCGCATGCGCCGGGCGTAGCGGCGGTTCGCCAGGAAGCTCAGGTGGTCGGGACCGGCCTCGTCGAGCCCCCGCACGTCCGACAGACGCCGGTCGCCGTCTCCTTCGACCGTCCCGCCGACGTGCCGGGCGATCTCGGCGACGGTGAAGGGGCCGGCCAAGGCCTACCCGCCGTACTTGGCGTCGTAGCGCTTGATCAGCTCGTTGGTGATGTCCGGCGCGCCGCCGGAGTAGACGACGGTTCCGGCGTCCAGCACGACGCCGTAGCCCTTCTCGCCGGCGATCTGGGCGACGATCTCCTGCATCTTCTGGACGATCTCGCCCACGAGCTTGCTCTCGAGCTGCTGCATCTCGCCCTGGTACTGCGCGTAGAGCTGCTGGTACTCGGCCTGGGCCTGCATGATCTCCTGTTCCTTGGCCTTGCGCGCCTCGTCGGACAGGATCATCTGCTGCTTCTGGTACTCGTCCTGCAGGCCCATGATCGCCTGCTCGCGCTTCTGGATCTCGGCCTGCTTGGCCGAAAAGGCCGTCTTGAGCTTCTCGTTGGCGGCCACCCCTTCCTTGACCTCGGAGATCGCGCGCTGCAGGTCGACCACCGCCACCGTCGCCTCGGCGCGGACGGGGCGGGCGGCGAGCGCCGCCACGGCGAGCAGCGCCACGAGGAGCCAGCGAAGGGGCGAGCGGGTGGAGAGCAGGGAAGCGGGCATGGTCCCTCCGGTCGGTCCGGGAACAGCGGTGTATAGCCCCGACAACCCCGCCGGGCCAACCGGGCGTCCGGCGCGCGGGGCCGAGGTCAGAACAGCGAGCCCATCGAGAAGTCGAACACCGCCCGGCGCTCGTCGGCGCGCGGGTTGATCGGGAATCCCCACTCGAAGCGCAGCGGGCCCATGGGGCTGAACCAGCGCACCCCGGCCCCGTAGGCGAAGCGCAGGTCGGCCGGGTTGATGTGGCCGTTGCCCCACGGGTCGCCGAAGGCGTTGCCGGCGTCGAAGAAGGCGACCAGGCTGATGCCCGCCTGGGGGATGATCGGCGATTCCAGCTCGAAGTTGTTGATCCAGGTCTCGGTGCCGCCGACCACCAGCTTGTCGTCGGCGTTCGTCGGGTCGTCGGAGCCGACGAAGATCGACCGCGAGGAGTCGCCGTTGCGGTAGCCCTGGGCCCGGATCGACGGTCCCAGCGAGTACCAGTCGTAGCCCCGCACCGAGTTGATGCCGCCGGCCCGGTAGCGGTGGATGTAGGGCAGCACCGAGCCGTCGGTGGTGCGAATCCAGCCGAGCGTGCCGTTGTACTTGAAGATCAGCGCCTCGGAGTTCGGGATGACGGGCTGGTAGGCGCGGAAGTTGAACTTGGACTCGACGAAGTTGAAGTCGCCGCCGAAAACGCTGAGGACCTGCCCGTCCGAGGTGCGGAAGCCGCCGGAAAGCGCGGTGAGCACGGTGGTGTAGATGCCCTTGGTCGCCTGGATGCGGTTGTTGCGCTTGTCGACGACCAGGCTGAGCCCGCCGGTGCTCGTGATGCCGTTGCGGTAGAGGTCGCCGCCGAGCAGGTACTTCTTGTAGCTGTCGACGTTGATGAGGCCCGTGTTCTCGAAGGTGTAGGAGAACTCGAGCCGGATGTCGTCGCGGGGGTCGAGGTAGCGGCCGACGGCGAAGTTCCCGCCGCGCTGGTACTCGTCCTCGTAGAACTGCCGGGCGATGCTGTAGCCGTCGACGCGGAGCGTCCAGCGGGTGTCGAGGAAGTAGGGGTCGAACAGGCGGAGGTTCCACTGCTGCCGCCGCTGGGAGACGTTGGCGGCGGCGCTCATGACGTAGCCGAGGCCGAGGAAGTTGTTCTTGCTGACGTTGGCGGTGAAGACGAAGTTCTCGAGGCTGCTGAAGCCGGCCCCGACGCTGAAGCTGCCGGTGGGCTGCTCGGTGACCTCGACCTTCATGTCGAGGGTGCCCGGCTCGGCGCCCCGCGGGGTCGTGATCTTGACCTCCTCGAAGTAGCCGAGGCGGTCGAGGCGCTTGCGGGCCTCCTTGATCGCGCTGCCCGAGTAGACGTCGCCTTCATTGATCGGGATCTCGCGGCGGATCACCTTGTCGAAGGTGGGGTCGTTGCCGGTGATGTCGATGCGCTCGATGCGGACCTTGTCGCCCCGCTGGATCTCGAAGTCGAGGTCGACCACCCGGGCGTCGGGGTCGGTCTCGGTCAGCGGCACGACGTTGCTGAAGGCGTAGCCCTGGTCGCCGTAGAGGTCGCTGATCTCGCCCATCGCCTGCTGGAGCTCGGACAGCTTGAACCAGTTGCCCGTCTTCAGCGGCGGGTGCGTGGGGTCGAAGACGAGGAAGCCCTTGCGCCCCTTTTCCCAGCCGGGCTCGGGCAGGGCGTCCTCGCCCCGCTCCTTGCGGGCCCGCTCCAGCGCGTCCTCCCAGCGCTCGTGGAGGGTCGCCGCGGTGGCCCCCTCGATGATCTCGCGCACGGCGGCCTCGGTGAGGCCCTCCTCCGGCACGAAGTCGCCCGAGGCCTTGATCGCGCCGAGCTTGTAGCGCGGGCCCTCGTGGACGTTGATCGTGATGTAGATGTAGCGCTTGTCCGGCGAGAGGTAGACCTGCGGGGCGTCGACCGTGGCGTCGACGTAGCCGTTCTCGAGGTAGACGGAGCGGACGATCTGCACGTCCTCGTCGAGGGTGGCCTCGTCGAAGGTGCCGCTGCTCGTCAGCCAGGGCAGGATGCCCGCCTGCCGGGTCTTCATGTAGCGGCGGATCTTGCGGTCGGGCAGCTCCTCGTTGCCGGTGATGTCGATGCGCTGCACCAGGACCTTGCGGTTCTCGGTGATCTTGAAGGTCAGGCGCACCATGTCGTCGCCGGCGTCCTCGACGACCGGCTCGACCTCGGCGAGGTAGAAGCCCTTCTCGACGTACTTGTCGCGAATGGCGCGGGCGTTGCGCCGCACGTCCGCCTCGTTGAGCACGCTGAAGGGGGTGATGTCGATCACCTCGTTGATCGCGTCGTCGTCGAGCTTCTTGTTGCCGGCGAGCACGACCTCCCGGATCGCGGGCTTCTCGTCCACGTCGAAGATCACGGTGACGGCCCGGCCCTGCTCGGCCTCGACCACCTCGACCCGCACGTCGTCGACGAAGCCGGTGTGCCAGATCGCCTCGATGTCGCGGCGCACCTTCCAGGGCGCCAGCTCGTCGCCGGGGCGCAGGCCGATGGCGGCCATGATCGCCGCCTCCTCGACCCGCTTGAGCCCGCGGATGCGAATGTTGGCGACCTTGCCCTCGGCCGGGGCGAGGGGCACGGCGTCCACCGCGCCGGCGGCCTCGGCGGGAGCCTCGCCGGCGGCCTCGCCCCCCGGGCGCTCGGACAGCGGGCGCTCGGACAGGGGGCGCTCGGAGGGCAGGCCGATGGGGGTCCAGCCGGTGGGCGGGGCGCCCTCCTCGTCGCCGCCGGGCTCCGCGGCCTCGCCGGGCTCCACGGCCTCCCCGGAGGGCTCACCCTGGTCGGCCCGCGCCGTACCCGCCGCGATCCACGCCCACGCCAGCAGCCAGCCCCGCATCACGCCTCCCCCCGCTCTTCGCCCACCTCGACGAAGCGGCCGTCGCGCAGCAGCAGCCGGCGCGGGAAGCGCCGGGCGAGCTCGGCCGAGTGCGTCACCACGACCAGGGTGCTGCCCGTTTCCTCGTTGAGCTCGATCAGCAGGTCGAGCACGTCGGCGGCCAGCGACGGGTCGAGGTTGCCCGTCGGCTCGTCGGCGAGGATGAGGGCGGGCTCGCGCACCAGCGCCCGGGCGATGGCGACGCGCTGCTGCTCGCCGCCGCTCAGCTCGCCGGGGCGGTGGTGGAGCCGCCCGCCGAGGCCGACGCGTTCGAGGAGCGCCCGCGCCCGCCGCGCGGCCTCGGGACCGGGCTGGCCGGCGATCAGGGCAGGGATCATCACGTTGTGCAGCGCGTCCTGGTCGGGGAGCAGGTGGTGGAACTGGAAGACGAAACCGATGAACCGGTTGCGGAGCGCGTCGAGCTCGGCCGGAGGGCGGGCGAAGACATCCACGCCGCCCATCCATATCCGTCCCGCCGTCGGGCGGTCCAGCGTGCCGAGCACGTGCAGGAAGGTGCTCTTGCCCGAACCGCTCTCGCCCTGGATGGCGACGCGCTCGCCCCGGCGCAGCACGAGGTCGATGCCGCGCAGCACGCGCAGCTCCTCGGAACCCTTGCGGAAGGTGCGGACCAGCCCCTGCACCACGATGCCGTCCTCGCCGTCGGGGGCCCGGACCTCGCCCTCGGCCGCCGCCGGCCGCGGCCCCTCCCCGTCCCCCTCGGCCCGCAGCGCGCCGACGACGGCGGTGGCGAGGAGCGCCAGGCCGAGGAGCGCCGCCGCCCAGCCGGCGACCGGGTGGCCCCGGGCGTCGAGGTCGAGCAGCGCGGCGTCCATCGACAGGGTGGGCACCAGGCGGTGAAGGCGCCGGGATCGCTCGGCCGAGCCCGCGGCGAGGGAGGCCACCTGCCCCACCAGGGCCGGCTTGCGGAGGTAGCGCTCGGTCACGCCGGCGTCGGCGCCGAGCGCCCGCACCCGGTCGGCGAGGGAGCGGTCGCGGGTGACGGCGAGGAGCACCACCGCCTCGGGAACCTCGCCGCCGAGCGCCGCGTCGGGGAGGACCGGCACGAGGACCCGCCCGCCGCCCGCATCGTCGACGACGGCCCCGCCGAGATCCAGCACGCAGCCCGTCAGCGCGACCTGCCGCGCCTCCGGGCGCTCGACCAGCCAGGCGGCGCAGCTCGTCTGGAGCGGGCGCAGGCGCGGCCCGCCCGCGGCGAGCAGCCAGGCGCCCACGGCCAGCGCCACGACCCCGAGGAGGGCCGGCAGGCAACCCCGGCGGGCGGCGGCGATCACGGGGCGATCCTCGTCATTCGTACCTCAAGCCCTCGACGGGATCGACCTCGGCGGCGAGGCGCGCCGGGTAGACCGTGGCGAGGAAGGCGATGATGACCGCCGCCACCGCCACGGTGACCACGGTGGCCGGCTCGACCACCACCGGCAGGGTGTCGAGGTAGTAGACGTCGGTGTCGAGGGGAAAGCGGTAGCGGTCGAGGCCCCAGCAGCCGAGCAGCCCGAGCGCCGTGCCCGCGGCGGCGCCCACCAGGCCCACGATGAGGCCCTCGAGCATGAACACGAGCTGCACCGCCCCGCCGGCGGCCCCCATCGCCCGGAGAATCGCGATCTCGCGGGCGCGGGTGACGACCACGAGGATGAGGGAGCCGACGATGTTGAGGGCGGCCACGGCCACGATGAGGCTGAGGATCAGCCCCATGACGATCTTTTCGAGCTTGAGCGCGCTGAACAGCTTCTGGTTGAGGTTCTTCCAGTGCCGGACGTAGAAGGGGAAGCGCAGGGCGGCCTCGACCATGCCCGAGGTGCGCTCCACGTCGTCGATGTCGGAGACGCGGGCCTCGATGCCCGTCGCCACGTCGCCGACCTTGAGGAAGGCCTGGGCGTCGGCCATCGCCACGTAGGTCCACTTGGTGTCGTACTCGTACATGCCCGAGTAGAACAGCCCCGCCACCCGGAAGGGGCGCACGTAGGGCACGGGTATGCCCATCGGCCCGGTGCCCCCGCCCACCGGGTTGATCACGTAGACCTCGTCGCCGACGAAGACCTTGAGGTGCTCGGCGAGCCCCTCGCCGATGATGATGCCCGGCAGGTCGTCGGCCGCGCCGTCGCCGCTCCGGCCGGCGAAACCCGGGGGCGGGTCGTGGATGTGCTGGAGCACGGCGTGCTTTTCGGCCGGGTCGGACAGCGGGCCCTCGGGGCCCACCGTGAGGTCGGTCTCGATGTCGGTGACGCGGCCGGTGCGCTCCGGGTCGATGCCCTTGAGCACCACCCCGGTGCTGCCCCAGTCGCTCCGCAGCATCGCCTCGGTGTAGAGGAAGGGGGCGGCCGCCACCACCCCGGGGGTGTCCTCGACCTTGCGGGCCACCGCGTCGTAGTCCTCGAACTGCCCGGCGTAGCTCAGCACGACCAGGTGGGCGTTGCTGCCGAGGATCTTGTCGCGCAGGTCGACCTCGAAGCCCTCCATCACCGCCAGCACCATGATCAGGGCGGTCACCCCGATGGTGACGCCGACGATGCTGATCGCGGCGATGGCGCTGACGCCGGCGTCGTGGCGGCGGCTGCGGAGGTGGCTGAGCGCCACCGTGAAGGCGAAGCGCAGGCGGGCCGGGTCGCGCAGGGCGCCGCCGAACACCCGCACCGGGTCCACGACGAGCCGGGCGGCGAAGGCCGGCGCGCGGAGGAACCAGGGCAGGCGGCGGGCCATCAGGCGTCGCCACCGTCCGGCGCCTCGCCCCCCGGCCGCTCGGGGCGCAGGGTCGGGAACAGGATGACCTCGCGAATCGAGTGCCGGTTCGTCAACAGCATGACGAGGCGGTCGATGCCGATGCCCTCGCCGGCGGTGGGCGGCATGCCGTAGGTGAGGGCGCGGATGTAGTCGGCGTCGAAGAACATCGCCTCGTCGTCGCCGGAGGCCCGGGCGGCGGCCTGGGCGGCGAAGCGCTCGGCCTGGTCGACCGGGTCGTTCAGCTCGTTGAAGCCGTTGGCGATCTCGCGGCCGGCGACGATGAGCTCGAAGCGATCGGCGATGGTGGGGTCGTCGTCGTTGCGGCGGGACAGGGGGGAGATGTCGGTGGGGAAGTGCGTGATGAAGGTGGGCTGCACCAACCGGTCCTCGACGTGGGCGTCGAAGAACCACTCGTACCACTTGCCCACGGTGGTGGGCAGGGCCTCGTCGGCGTCCTCCGGGTGGAGCGCGAGCCAGCGGGCGCGCAGGGCCGCCGGGTCGCGCGCCGCCTCGGCGTCGAGGCCGGCGGCCTCGGCCACCGCCTCGTCCATGCGCAGGCGCCGCCAGGGCGGGGTGAAGTCGAGGACGTGCTCGCCGTAGGGCACCTTCGTCGAGCCGGTGAGGCGCTCGGCGGCGCCGCTGATCAGCTCCTCGGTCAGCGCCATGAGGTCCTCCCAGGTCGCGTAGGCCTGGTAGAACTCGAGCATGGTGAATTCCGGGTTGTGCCGGGTGCTGACGCCCTCGTTGCGGAAGTTGCGGTTGATCTCGAAGACGCGCTCGAAGCCGCCGACCACCAGCCGCTTGAGGAAGAGCTCGGGGGCGACGCGCAGGTAGAGGTCGATGTCGAGGGCGTTGTGGTGGGTCACGAAGGGGCGGGCCGCCGCGCCCCCGGGGATCACCTGCATCATCGGGGTCTCGACTTCCAGGAAGTCGCGCGCCTCGAAGAAATCGCGAATGTGGCGCACCAGCCGGCTGCGGCGGACGAAGGTCTCGCGGCTGTCGGGGTTGACGAACAGGTCGACGTAGCGGCGGCGGGCGCGGAACTCGGCGTCGCCCACGCCCTTGTGCTTGTCGGGCAGGGAGGTGATGCACTTGGCCGCGAGGCGGATCGCGGTGGCGCGCACGGTGGGCTCGCCGGTGCGGGTCCGCATGAGGCGGCCGGTGACGTGGACGTGGTCGCCGAGGTCGAGGCGCTTCCAGATCGCCTTGAAGGCCTCGGCCCCCACGTCGTTGCGGCGCACGTAGACCTGGATGCGGCCGCTGCGATCCTGGAGGCGGGCGAAGCCGGCCCGGCCCATCTCGTTCTTGAACATGAGCCGGCCGGCCACGCTCACGACGGTCGGGTCGTCCTGGAGGGCGGCGTCGTCGCGGTCGCCGATGAGCGCGCGCACCTGGGCCGCGGTGTGGGAGGTGCGGAGCCCGTGGGGGTAGGGGTTGACGCCGGACTCGCGCAGGAGCCGGAGCTTCTCGAGACGCTGGGGATCGAATTCGTACATGGCGGACCGGGGCGGGGCGCCCGGGGGGCGCGTTCGAGCCGCCGGCATAACCGACGCCACCGGCGGTGGCGCGGACGAAATCCGACCGCTTGCGGCCCCTCCGGCCCTACCCGGCGGCGAGGCGGCGCGGCGCGGCGGCCGGCTCGGGCCGGCTGAAGCGCACCACCCGGTTCCGCCCCTCCTCCTTGGCCTGGTAGAGCGCGGAGTCGGCGGCGTTGACGCAGGCCCAGAAGTCGTCGGCGTCGCCGGGCAGCTCCGCCACGCCGATGCTGATCGTGCCGCGGATCACGATGGTGCCGTCGCGAATCGTCTTCTGCTCGACGGCCTCCCGGATGCGCTCGGCCACCGCCGCCGCCTCGTCGGGGCGCACGTCGAGGAGCACCGCGAGGAACTCCTCGCCGCCGTAGCGCACCACGATGTCGCCCTGGCGCACGCTCGTGTCGATGATGGCCGCGACCTCCTGGAGCACCGTGTCGCCGACGCTGTGGCCGTAGCGGTCGTTGATCGACTTGAAGCGGTCGAGGTCGCACATCAACATGCCGATGGCGCGCCCGCGCCGCTCGGGCAGGCCCTCGAGCTTCGCGTGGAAGTCCTCGAGGAAGCGCCGGTTGTAGAGCCCGGTGAGGGCGTCGCGCATCACCGACTCCCGCAGGGTCTCGGTGAGGCGCTTGGCCTCGAGCACCGGCAGCGCCTCCTTGAGGTAGCGCTCGGCGATCTCGACCCGGCCCCGCATCGCCGCCGGCGTCAGGCCCTCCTCCCGGTCGAACAGGAACTGCACCACGCCGCCGGTGCTGCCGCCGATGATGAAGGGCAGGCACAGGTGCTCCTTGTCCTCGAGGAGGAACTGGGGGCAGATGTGCGGGTAGCTGGCGCTCACCACCTCGCTGCTCGTCTTCTTGGCGCGACAGAGGTTGCAGTCCACGAGGATCTCGCGCCGGCACCAGGCCTCGTCGCCCGCGGTGCTCCGCCGAAGCGTCATGCCGCGCCCGTCCGGCTCCACCTCGTAGATCTGGTGGCGGTCGAGCCCGTGCTTCTCGAAGACGCGGCCGAGGCGCGTGTAGACCTCGTCGACGGTGTCGTCCTCCTCGATGACCCGCTTGAAGGTGTTGAGCTCGTGCAGGGTCTCGAGGAGCAGGTTGAAGCGGACGCTCAGCTCGCCGATCTCGTCCCCGGAGCCGACGACCACCCGCTCCAGCGAGTCCATGTCCCCGCGGGTGAGCGCGCGGATCGTGTGGATGATCGACGAGATCGGCTCGGTGAGGGCCTGGGTGATCGAGATGGCGAAGAGCAGCAGGAGCAGGTGGGCGAGCACCACGCTGCCGACGATGAAGGTCACCGCCTCGATGCTGCGGGCGCCGGCGAGGCCGGTGCCGCCGATCACGAGGAACCAGAAGGACACGCCGATGCTGAACAGCGTGAACTTGCGCCGGATCGGCATGTTGACGAAGGTGAGCGTGTCGAACAGGCGACGCCAGGCGCCGGTGCGGGGGCGGGCCTGCTCGCGCGAGAGGCGCACGAGCTGCTGCACGAGGGGGTCGCCGGTCGTCATGGCCGCTCCACGCGGGCGCTCGGCGGGTGCATCCCGCCACCCCGGGGATCGGACGAAAGCGCGAGGCCTTGACCGGGACGCCCGCCCCCCCCTTCGCCGGGAGGCGACCGGCATCAGTCGGGAGCCGGAAGGTCGGACCGGCGGTCGAAGCCCCGGGTTAGGCGGCCCCGTTCCCCCCGGGCCCCGCCCGGACGACACCGCTCCCAGGAGTCTCCCATGGCCGAGTTCCACTACGAGAAGTTCATGCAGCTCGCCCCGGACGCCACCGAGTACGAGCTGGTCAGCGACGCCCATGTCCGCGTCGAGAAGCTCGGAAATCACGAGTTCCTCGTGGTCGACCCCGAGGCCCTCACCCTGCTGGCCCGCCGCGCGATGCACGACGTCAACTTCTACCTGCGCCCCGCGCACCAGGAAAAGGTCGCCGCCATCCTGCGCGACCCGGAGGCCAGCGAGAACGACCGCTTCGTCGCCCGGGCGATGCTCCGCAACGCCGTGATCGCCAGCCAGGGCGTGCTGCCCTTCTGCCAGGACACCGGCACGGCGACGGTGGTGGCGAAGAAGGGCCAGTTCGTGCTCACCGGCGGCGGCGACGTCGAGGCCCTCACCCGCGGCATCTGGGAGACCTACCAGGCCGACCACCTCCGCATGAGCCAGGTCGCCCCCCTGTCGATGTACGAGGAGAAGAACACCGGCAACAACCTGCCGGCCCAGATCGACATCTACGCCGACGACGGCATGAGCTACCGCTTCACCTTCGTCGCCAAGGGGGGCGGCTCGGCCAACAAGACCTTCCTGTTCCAGGAGACCAAGGCCCTGCTCAACCCGGACAGCCTCGTGCCCTTCCTCGTCGAGAAGATGAAGAAGCTCGGCACCGCCGCCTGCCCGCCCTACCACGTCGCCATCGTCGTCGGCGGCACCTCGGCCGAGGCGAACCTCAAGTACGTCAAGCTCGCCAGCATCGGCGATCTCGACGGGCTCCCGGACAGCGGCAGCGAGGGCGGACGCGCCTTCCGCGACCGGGAAATGGAGGCGCTGCTGCTCGAAAAGGCGCAGAAGATCGGCCTCGGCGCGCAGTTCGGCGGCAAGTACTTCGCCCACGACGTGCGGGTGATCCGCCTGCCCCGCCACGGCGCGAGCTGCCCGGTGGGCATCGGCGTGTCCTGCTCCGCCGACCGCAACGTGCGCGCGAAGATCGACCGCGACGGCATCTGGATCGAGAAGCTCGAGCGGCACCCGGAGCGCTTCCTCCTCGACGCCGTCGCCCCCGAGGACCACGCGGTGCACATCGACCTCGACCGGCCGATGAAGGAGATCCTCGCCGAGCTGACGAAGTACCCGGTCAAGACGCGCCTCAGCCTCACCGGCACGATGATCGTCGCCCGGGACATCGCCCACGCCCGCATCAAGGAGCGCCTCGACCGCGGCGAGGGCCTGCCCGACTACATCGTCGAGCACCCGGTCTACTACGCCGGCCCGGCCCGCAGGCCCGAGGGCATGCCGAGCGGCAGCTTCGGCCCCACCACCGCCCAGCGCATGGACCCCTACGTGGACCTGTTCCAGTCCCACGGCGGCAGCATGGTGATGATCGCCAAGGGCAACCGCAGCCAGGCCGTCACCGACGCCTGCAAGAAGCACGGCGGCTTCTACCTCGGCAGCATGGGCGGCCCGGCGGCGCTGCTCGCCAGCGAGCACATCAAGTCCGTCGAGGTGCTCGACTACCCGGAGCTGGGCATGGAGGCGGTCTGGAAGATCCGCGTCGAGAACTTCCCGGCCTTCATCCTGGTGGACGACAAGGGCAACGACTTCTTCCGGCAGCTCTGAGCGGGCTCCCTC